>DASTGE010000836.1:0-4980 GCA_035719405.1 Burkholderiaceae bacterium | reverse complement strand
ATCGGCTCGGGCACCAAGCTCGCACTCGAAGACGCGATCGAACTCGCACGCAACATCGGGCGCAGCCGCGGCGACCTGCAACAGGCGCTGCGCGACTACGAAGCCGTGCGCAGTGTGGAAGTGCTGCGCATCCAGAACGCTGCGCGAAACTCCACCGAATGGTTCGAGCATGTCGATCGCTACGTCAACCTTCCGCCCGCACAGTTTGCATACTCGCTGCTGACCCGCAGCCAGCGCATCAGCCACGAGAACCTGCGATTGCGCGACAAGGACTACGTCGAAGCGTACGAAGACTGGATCGCACAGTGTGCGGGCGTGACTCGTGCGCCCGCTGCCGCGCCGATCCCGCCGATGTTCACGCCATTCACCATGCGCAGCGTCACGTTGAAGAATCGCGTAATCGTGTCACCGATGGCGCAATACTCCTGCGTCGATGGTGTGCCCGGCGATTACCACCTCACGCACCTCGGCGCACGCGCCATGGGCGGCGCCGGGCTGGTGATGGCTGAGATGACCTGCGTCTCGCCCGACGCGCGCATCACCCCGGGATGTCCCGGGCTTTGGAACGACGAGCAGCGTGACGCATGGAAGCGCATCGTCGACTTCGTGCATTACAGCAGCGACGCGAAGATCGGTCTGCAACTCGGGCATGCGGGCGCCAAAGGCTCGACGCGAGTCGCGTGGGAGGGCATTGACCTGCCGCTCGAGGAAGGCAACTGGCCCCTGATCTCCGCGTCGCCGCAGCAGTACCTCGATGGCATCAGCCAATGGTCGCACGCAATGACGCGCGAAGACATGGACCGTGTGCGAGACGACTTCGTGGCTGCCACACGGCGTGCTGGCGAGGCAGGGTTCGACTGGCTGGAATTGCACTGCGCGCACGGCTATTTGCTGTCGAGCTTCATTTCGCCGCTGACCAACCAGCGCACCGACGAATACGGTGGCTCGCTGGAGAACCGGCTGCGCTATCCGCTCGAGGTGTTCCGCGCGGTGCGTGCCGCCTGGCCTCAGCACCTGCCGATGTCGGTGCGCATCTCGGCGCACGATTGGGTCGAAGGCGGCATCACGCCTGACGACGCGGTCGAGATTGCCAAGGCGTTCAAGGCGGCAGGCGCCGACATGATCGACTGCTCGTCAGGGCAGGTGAGCAAGAAGGAGAAGCCTGTTTACTGGCGCATGTTCCAGACGCCGTTTGCCGACCGTGTGCGCACTGAGGCGCAAATTGCAACGATTGCGGTGGGAGCGATCTCCGAGGCTGACCATGCGAACAGCATCATCGCTGCCGGTCGTGCCGACCTGTGCGCAGTGGCCCGCCCGCACCTGGCCAATCCCGCGTGGACGCTGATGGAGGCGGCAAAGATCGGCTATCTCGACCTGGCATGGCCCAAGCAGTATCGTGCCGCCAAGGCGCAACTGGAGCGTGACCTGGAGCGTCAGCGCGCTGCGCAATCGCAGTCCTCCGGACTGTCGGCGTTGCAGCAGGCCAATCGCGCACTGGGGGTGTGATGAGCGCGATGCTGGCAGGCAGGCATGCGCTCGTCACGGGCGCGGCGCGTGGCATCGGCGCTGAGATCGCACGCGTGCTGGCAGCCGAGGGTGCAAGCTTGACGGTGCTCGGTCGCCACCCCGAAGCCCTGGCCAAGGTCATCGCGAAGCTGCCCGGGTCGCATGGATTCGCAGTCGCCAATGTGAGCGATGCGCAGCAAGTGCGAGCGGCATTCGAGCGGGCGCGCTCCGAGCGCGGGCCTGTCACGATCCTGGTCAACAACGCCGGGCAGGCCGAGAGCGCGCCTTTCGCGAAGACCTCGCTCGACCTGTGGCAACGCATGCTCGCGGTCAACCTCACCGGCACCTTCGTCTGCTCGCAGGCAGCGCTGCCGGACATGCTCGCCACCGGACGCGGACGCATCGTCAACATCGCCAGCACCGCGGGCCAACGCGGCTATGCCTACGTCAGTGCGTATGTCGCCGCCAAGCACGGCGTGATCGGACTCACGCGCTCGCTCGCGCTCGAAGTCGCACGAAAGGGCATCACGGTGAACGCGGTGTGCCCCGGCTATACGGAAACCGACATCCTGCGCGAAAGCATCGCCAACGTGGTCGCCAAGACGGGGCGTTCTGAAGATCAAGCGCGCGCCGAATTCGCGAAGACGAACCCGCAAGGTCGCATCGTGCAGCCCGCAGAAGTCGCCGACGCAGTGCGCTGGTTGTGCGGCGACGCGGCATCGGCCGTCACCGGGCAGGCCATTTCAGTCTCCGCAGGAGAAGTGATGTGAGCGCCCTGCTCGACACGGCGCAACTCGGCCACGAGGCACGCGCACGAAGCAGCGACCATGCGGCCTTGAAGCTGTGGTTGCGCATGCTGTCGTGCGTGACCGAGATCGAAGCCGAGATCCGCCGGCGCTTGCGCGAGCGCTTCGGCATTTCGCTGGCGCGCTTCGATTACCTTGCCCAGTTGTACCGTCATGCCGAAGGCTTGAAGATGCGCGACCTGTCGCGTTACCTGATGGTCACCGGCGGCAATGTGACCGCACTGACCGACGACCTGGAGCGCGACGGCTTGGTCTTGCGCCAGAGCAGTCCTACCGACCGGCGCTCGTGGATCGTGCACCTCACCCCGAAAGGCCGGCGCGAATTCGAAGCGATGGCGCACGAGCATGAGCAGTGGATCGTCGAGCTGTTTTCCGGCCTCGATGAGCGCACCGTCAAGCAACTGCACCAGCACCTCGGCGCCTTGCGCGTCGTTCTCAACGAAAGCAGCTGAACGTCATGAACGACACCCGCATCGACCCGGGCCTGCTCGCCGGCAACCGAAAGCCGCTTGCCGGTTATCGGGCTCAACACTTCCTCTGGCGTGTCGAGGAGGGCGTGGCGACGATCACGCTGAACCGCCCCGAGCGCAAGAACCCGCTTACATTCGAGTCGTACGCGGAACTGCGCGATCTTTTCGGCCAGCTCAAGTACGCCGACGATGTGACAGTGGTGATCGTCGAGGGCGCCGGCCACAACTTCTGTTCCGGCGGCGATGTGCACGAGATCATCGGCCCGCTGCTGAAGCTGAAGGCCCCCGAGCTGTTGATGTTCACCCGCATGACGGGCGATCTCGTGAAGACGATGCGCGGCTGCCCGCAGCCGATCGTCGCCGCGGTGGACGGTGTGTGCGCGGGTGCCGGAGCCATCATCGCGATGGCCTCGGACCTGCGAATCGGCACCGCGCGCAGCAAGACGGCGTTCCTCTTCAATCGTGTCGGCCTCGCGGGTTGCGACATGGGCGCGTGTGCGATCCTGCCTCGGATCATCGGACAGGGACGTGCGAGCGAATTGCTCTACACCGGACGTGCGCTGGGTGGCGAGGAGGGCGAACGCTGGGGCTGGTTCAACAGGCTCTCGCCGCCTGAAACGCTGGGCGCCAATGCCCAAGCGTTGGCGCAGGAGCTTGCGAGTGGACCGACGTTTGCGAACGGCATCACCAAGACGATGCTGCATCACGAATGGGCGATGACCATTGATCAAGCCATCGAAGCCGAAGCCCAGGCGCAGGCGATCTGCATGCTGACCGAAGACTTCAAGCGGGCGCACAATGCCTTCGTGGCAAGGCAGAAGCCGCGTTTCGAAGGGAACTGACGATGTCCGACGCGAGCTACCTTGATTGGCCCTTCTTCGACGATCGCCATCGCCACCTCGCCCGCGAACTCGACGCATGGGCGGCCGCGAACGTGCCGAACGTGCACGGCTACGATGTGGATGCAGAGTGCCGCGCGCTGGTGCGCTCGCTGGGGCAAGCGGGCTGGACCGCGCACGCCGTCGCTGGAACCCGATACGGTGGCGCCACAGACGTCATCGACACCCGCGCGATCTGCCTCATCCGGGAAACCCTCGCCCGGCATTCGGGCCTTGCCGACTTCGCGTTCGCGATGCAAGGTCTTGGCTCCGGTGCGATCTCGCTCGCCGGCACGGCCGAGCAGAAGTCGCGCCACCTCCCGAGTGTTGCGCGCGGCGACGCGATCGCCGCCTTTGCGCTCTCCGAGCCCGAGGCCGGCTCCGATGTCGCAGCCATGAGTTGTGTCGCCCGCACCGATGGCGACCACTACGTTCTCCACGGTGAGAAGACCTGGATCTCCAACGGGGGCATTGCAGACATCTATGTGTTGTTCGTCCGCACGGGCGAGGCCCCTGGCGCGCGGGGCATCTCGGCATTCATTGTCGAGGCCGGCACGCCGGGCTTCGACATTGCGGAACGCATCAACGTCATTGCACCGCATCCGCTCGCACGGCTTCGCTTCACGAATTGTCGCATTCCGGCGTCGCAACGCATTGGCGCGCCCGGCGAAGGCTTCAAGATCGCAATGCGCACGCTCGACGTGTTCCGCACATCCGTTGCCGCGGCCGCGCTCGGATTCGCCCGCCGCGCGCTCGACGAGGCACTGCACCGTGCGACGACACGCAAGATGTTCAACCAGATGCTGGCGGACTTTCAGCTCACCCAGGCCAAACTGGCGCACATGGCCACCACCATCGACAGCGCATCGCTGTTGACTTACCGTGCCGCATGGCAACGCGATCTTGGCCGCAACGTCACGCGCGAAGCCGCAATGGCGAAGATGGCCGCAACCGAAGGGGCACAGCAGGTGATTGACGCTGCTGTACAGATATGGGGCGGCCTGGGTGTCGTGAGCGAGCAGCCGGTCGAACGCTTGTACCGCGAGATCCGGGCATTGCGCATCTACGAGGGCGCGACCGAAGTGCAGCAACTGATCATCGCACGCGAATTGCTGAAAGGGTGGAAAGCGTGAGCACCTTCGTTCGCGAGCACCGCATTCGCTTTGCCGACTGCGACCCCGCGGGTATCGTCTTCTATCCGCAATACTTCGTGATGTTCAACGGGCTGGTGGAAGACTGGATCAACCAATCCCTTGGGATCGTCTATCACGAGCTCGTGCTCGGCCGTCGCGTCGGGCTTCCCACGGTACGGCTCGAAGC
>DASTGE010000835.1:0-10384 GCA_035719405.1 Burkholderiaceae bacterium | reverse complement strand
CACCGCCTCGTCGTCCGGCGCGTCGAAGGGGATCGGGCTTTGCACCCGCAGCACGGCGGCCAGCGGGTTCTTCAGGCCCTTGATGCGCCCGTGAGGAATCGCCACGCCGTGGCCCAGGCCTGTAGAGCCCAGGCGTTCGCGGGCGAACAGGTTATCGGTCACGGTGGCGCGGGCGATCGCGTGCTGGTTCTCGAACAACAGGCCTGCATGCTCGAACGCGCGCTTCTTGCTTGTGGCGTCCACATTCACCAGCACGTTGCTGGCGGGCAGGATGGCGGCGAGACGGTTCATGGGTGACGTTCCTCCCCGTAACGCACCGCGCCCTGGTTGGGCTGACTGGGCACGGGGCAAAATGATGAGGCCATTATAGGAAGCCCCCTTTTGGGGGAAGCTTCCACTGCCGCAAGCATCAGGGCTGTTGCGAAGGCGCTGCAATGCCGCATTTGGGGGTCGCCGGGGCAAAAAAAAGCGGCCCAAGGCCGCATTTCACGAAAAGGCTGAAAGCCGCTCAGGACACACTCGCGTCGAGACGTTTCGCCGCTGCGTGGTGATGCTCCTGGAGTCTGTCCTTATGACGCACGACCTGGCGGTCAAGCTTGTCTATGAGCTGATCGATCGCGGCGTAGAGATCCTCGTGGGCCTGCTCTACGAAGATGTCCTTGCCCTTGAGGTGCACGGTGACTTCAGCGCGTTGCCTTCGTTCCTTCTCCTTCAGCTTCTCAACTGTCAGCAGCACGTTGATGTCGACCACCTGGTCGAAATGGCGCGTGACGCGGTCCAGCTTGGTCTGGACGTACTCGCGCAGCGCAGGGGTGACGTCGAGATGGTGTCCGCTGATCGTCAGGTTCATCAGAGCCTCCTTTCGGGCGTTGAGGGAGACAAGGGAAGAAGTTGGGTACAGGCGGGGGAGAAGCGAGGACTTTTCCAGTAGCAGGCCGACTTTTCAGGACGGTGAAACTCAGTGTGCCGCTATCCGCAAGCTCTGGCAACCCCGCCGGGTGTGACATCGTTACGCTCCCGTTCATGGGCTGATTCAGCGCCATTCGCGGCCCTTGAAACTTCTCGTGACAATCGTCACTTCTGTCGCCCTCGCAGTCAAGGGTGGGGCTTGAAGCGCGTCATAGCCCGAGGCAATGAGACATAATCCGCTCATTCCCGTTTCGAAAGATTCCCCTTGGACCAGAGTCACCCTCAGTGACCGTCCCCTTCGGCGCCTGAAGCGGCCGGGGTGAGACGGTTTCCCATCCATCGCCACCCCGGGATCCCGGTTCATGCCGCGTCGCAGCGGTAGCAGCGAAGCGCTGAAGACATGCTGAACGTGTTCATGCTGGAGAATGGCCGACTGAGCGGTCGGCTGCTCCATGATGAGGAGCTTGAAAACCGGGATCTCCTGGTCGATGCCCGGCCCGTCTGGGTCGACCTCGAGTCTCCCACTGCGGCGGACAAGCGCTGGATCCTCAACCACTTCGGCCTTTCAATTCCCGACGACATCGTCGACGACGACCTAGAGGAGTCGGCGCGCTTTTACGAGGAAGACAGCGGGGAGCTGCACATCCGCTCCGACTTCCTGATCGGCGACGACATGCCGCGCAACGTACGCGTGGCCTTCATTCTGCACAAGGGCGTGCTTTTCTCCGTCCACGAAGAAGACCTGCCGGTATTTCGGCTTCTCAGGTTGCGCGCGCGTCGCATTCCTGCGCTGATTGAAGATTCCAAGGATGTGCTATTGAAGCTTTACGACGCCGACGCGGAATATTCGGCCGACGCGCTGGAAGGGATCTACGTCGCGCTGGAGAAGGTCAGCGAGCGAGTGTTGAAGCATTCGGTGACGGACCAGGAGGCCGGCGAGGTGCTGTCGGCCGTGGCCAAGGAGGAAGACCTCAATGGACGCATTCGCCGCAACGTGATGGACACGCGGCGCGCCTTGAGCTTCATGATGCGCAGCCGGATGCTCAACGCCGAGCAATTCGAGGAGGCGCGGCAGATTTTGCGCGATATCGACTCGCTGGACTCGCACACCGCGTTCCTGTTCGACAAGATCAACTTCCTGATGGACGCCACTGTCGGCTTCATCAACATCAACCAGAACAAGATCATCAAGATCTTCTCGGTGGCGTCTGTCGCTTTGCTGCCGCCGACCCTCATTGCCAGTGTCTACGGCATGAACTTCAAGACGATGCCGGAATTGGATTGGTCCTGGGGCTACCCGTTCTCGATCGGTCTGATGGTCGTGTCAGTCGCGGTGCCCTTTCTCTATTTCAGGCACAAGGGGTGGCTGCGTTGACGTCGAAGTTCATCGTGCGGCAAGAAATACCAGCGTGCGGATTCCTTGCCGTACTCCACTGGAATTGGAACGGCCGCGCGGCGTGTGGAAAAAGAGGCACCGCTTGCGGCGGTGCCCCGGAAGAAAGAACGCCGCGCAGCGCCCCAGAGCGAAGGAGGGAGGGAGGGAGGAGGAGGAGAAGCGCTCTGAGATTTCAACCAGGAGTACTGGAAGGCTGCGCAGCGGGTAACTGGGTAAGGAATCCTCTTGGCTTTAATGGCAATATGTGTGCCGGGCCTCGATGATGAGATCGGATAATGCCACGCAAGTTCCCTGCAGACGAGAACTTTCGTTTATGACTCGCTCAACTTCCGGGGCATTTCGGGCCGTTCTGGTAGCTGGCATCTCCCTCCTCCTTGCGCGCCGCTGGCGCCGACGCCAAATGTTACAGCGTGTTTGCCGACCACGAGGACGACCCGCCTACCTGCCTAGCGTCTGTCATTGTTTCAAAACAGAGCAGGCTCATAGAATAACCGGTTCTCTCGCGGAGTGCTAATGCTCTACCCAGAACTTTTCAAGCAGCTAGAAGCCGTGCGGTGGAGCATGGAGAAGGATATCCCTTGGGATCGCTTCGATGCATCCAGGCTTTCCCCTGATCAGGCCAAGACGGTGAAGATGAACGCGATCACCGAGTGGGCCGCTCTGCCGGCGACCGAGATGTTCCTGCGCGACAACCGCGACGACAGCGACTTCTCGGCGTTCATGAGCGTATGGTTTTTCGAGGAGCAGAAGCACTCGCTCGTGCTGATGGAATACTTGCGGCGCTTCTGCCCGGACCTGGTTCCGACCGAGCAGGAGTTGCACGCGGTACGCTTCGAGTTCGACCCGGCGCCGGCCCTCGAAACACTCATGCTCCACTTCTGCGGCGAGATCCGGCTCAATCATTGGTACCGCCGCGCGGCCGAGTGGCACACCGAGCCGGTGATCAAGGTCATCTACGAAACGCTTGCACGCGACGAGGCTCGGCACGGAGGAGCCTACCTGCGCTATATGAAGCGCGCGCTGCAGAAGTTCGGCGATGAAGCGAAAGCTGCTTTCGCCAAAGTCGGCGTGCTGATGGCCAGCGCGCGCAGGACGCCCAAGGCGCTGCATCCGACCAACCTGCACGTCAACGAGCGGTTGTTTCCGCGCGACACAGTGCAGAGCCGCTTGCCTGACCCGGGGTGGCTGGAACGGTGGCTGGACGCGCAGATCCAGTTCGACGCGGTGTGGGAGGGCAAGGTCGTCGAGCGCATCCTGCACAACCTCGGCCTGCTCATGCAACGCAGTTTTGCAAACGCCCAGGAACTCAACCGCTATCGCAGGGAACTGGCGCAGAAGCTGTCATCCGTGAATCCCGGTCACTCGGGAGCGCAGCCCGTCTGAGCCTTCGTTTCACCTCGTAGGACGTCCGGCCGGGAGTGCCGACGCCAGTGCGCACAGCACGCCGGCGACGAAGCCCGCGGCGTGCGCAAGCGGGACGATCGGGATGTCCCAGTCCGGCATCTTCCGCACGGCGCTTCCGACCGGGCCTTCGATCGCGATCTTCACCGCAAGGCCAGCCAGGACTGCAAGGCCGATGAGCCGTTCCCGACGTGGGTCTTCGAGGGCAAGCCGGCACGCAACGATCGCGGCTCCCGCGTGCAGCACCCCAGACAATCCGCCATAAAACAGCAGATCAGGCTGAAGACGCAAAGCAATGTGTGTGAGCGGCCAGGCACAGAGCCAGGCCAGTGTGCAGCGCAGAGGTACTCGCGCCGCGTGTCCAAGAGCGCCGACGACGAAAGCTCCCGCGAGGTTCCCCACCAGGTGGCGGGGGCTCAAATGGACGAAGGCCGCAGTCCACCATCGCCAGGGCTGCGTCCACGCATACACTGGATCCCACCGAAGGCGCTGCAACCACTCCGGTGGCAATGGCCAGCATAGTATCGCGCCCACAGCCATCGCACAGGCCAGCGCCACCCAGGCGCGACTGCCGGGACCGAGGCTGGTCAAGCCCCGAACACCGCGTGCCACAAGGCGAGTACGGCCTCGCGCGGTGTCGCCAGTACCTCAGGCGGGAACTGCGTGGGTTGCTCGTCCAACCGGGCGCGGTGCTGTGCCCGCCGCAGTTCGCGATAGGCATCCGCGGCCGCGATCCCCACGCCGAGCGGCAACAGATTCGCGCTCTCGGCCCGCTGCAGCAAAGCGATGTTGCCGGCGTTGTCGAGCAGTTCGGGGTGAGCGGCGGCGCGTGCGAGCACGAGATACTGCACGACGAACTCCACATCCATCATGCCGCCGCGGCTGTGCTTCACGTCGAACAATCCTTCCTTGACCGGCCGCGCCGCTCGCACCTTTTCGCGCATCGCGCGCACTTCCTCGCGCAGTGCCTGCGCCTCGCGCGGCGCCTTCAGCACTGCACGCCGCACTTCCTCGAAGCGCGGAGCCAGCTCGAGTGAGCCGGCGCAGAAGCGGGCACGGGTGATCGCCTGGTGTTCCCAGGTCCACGCGGTATTGCTGCCGCGCCCTTTCTGGTAGCGCTCGAAGGAATCGAGTGAGGTGACGAGCAGGCCGGAATTTCCGTTCGGCCTGAGCTGCGTGTCGATGTCGAACAGCTCGCCGGCGGGCGTGCGCAGCGTCAGCCATGTGATGAGCTTGCGCACGAACGCGCCGTATACCTCCGGCGCCCGCTCGTCAGGGTCGTCATAGAGGAAGACGAGATCCAGATCGCTGCCATAGCCGAGCTCCTTGCCGCCGAGCTTCCCGTAGGCGATGACGGCGAAGCTGGGGACTTCCCGGTGGCGCGTCTTCAAACGCTGCCACGCCCAGCGCAGCGTGCAGTCGAGCACGGCATCCGCAAGGGCAGAGAGGTCGTCGGCCACTTGCTCCACAGTGATGTGGCCTCCGACGTCGCGCACCAGGGTGCGGAAGATCTCCGCATGATGCGCCCGCCGCAGGGTGTCGAGCAGAGCTTCCTCGTCGGCCTCGCCCGATCGTTGCCATGCCGCGTGGCGCGCTTCCAGGTCTGCGATGAAGCTCTCGCGCTCGAAACGGCTGTGAACGAGCCGCTCGTCGGCCAGCTCGTCGATGACGCCGGGGTGCAACATCAGGTAGCGCATCGGCCAGCGGGCGAGTCCAAGCAGCCGCAACAGCCGTGTCAGCACCTCCTGGCGCTCCACCAGCAGCGCCAGGTAACTCTCCCGCCGCAGCAACGGCTCCACCCAATCGACGAAGCGCAGTGCCGCATCCATCGAAGTCCGGCCCGCGGCCACCGAATCGGCGGCCTTCTGCACGAGCTTGGCCAAGCGCAGCTTGCTCTCGTCGCGCAGCGCCTGCACTCGCGGGTGCTCGGACCACCGGGCGACCCGCTCGGCCAGTGGTTGCGGCAGGCGTTCGATGAAGCTCTCGCTGTCGATCGACAGCGGCGGCAGGCCGCAGTTGCGGCAGCGACCCCTGCCATGCGGTGACGGCGAGCGTCCGTCGTGGAGCAGGGCGTCAAACTCGGTGGCGACGAACTCGCGCACGTCGCACAGCTGATCGAGCAGCTCGCAGGCGTCGGCGTTGCACGCCAGCCCCATGCTGCGCGCGATCCAGGCGAGGTCACCGTCGGCGGCGGGCAGCAGGTGCGTCTGCTGATCGTCGAGGTACTGGATGCGGTGCTCGACCCGGCGCAGGAAGGTGTAGGCATCCGCCAGCCGTTCAGCAGTGGCTGCCCTCATCAGCCCATGCGCCGTGAGACGCTGCAGCGCCTTGAGGGTCGAGCGCGTGCGGATCTCGGGGAACTGGCCGCCCCGAACCACGAGCAGCAACTGCACGATGAACTCGATCTCGCGGATGCCCCCGCGCGAGAGCTTCACGTCGTTGGCGCGTTCGGGTCGGCCGGCGGCGCGGCGCTGCGCCTCCTCCCGGATGCGTCGATGCAACTGGCGCAGGCCCTCGAACACCCCGTAGTCGAGGTAGCGCCGATAGACGAACGGCGTCACGAGCGCTCGCAGCGCCAACGCACGTCCGCTCGTCACTGCAGCGCGCGGCGCCACGACGCGGCTCTTGAGCCAGGCGAAGCGCTCCCACTCCCGCCCGTGCGCCTGAAAGTACTCTTCCAGCATCGCCAGGCTGACGACAGGTGGTCCCGAGTTGCCGTTGGGCCGCAACGCGAGGTCCACACGGAAGACAAAGCCATCGTCGGTCGAGTCGCCGATGAGTGCATACAGGCGGCGCGCGACCTTCGTGAAGTACTCGTGCGCCGTGATCACGTCGGGACCGGCCGTCTGCCCATCTTCTTCGTAGACATAGACCAGGTCGATATCGGACGAGACGTTCAGCTCGCGCGCCCCGAGCTTGCCCATGCCGATGATCCAGAAGTCGATCTGGTGGCCCTGACCGTCCAGCGGCGCGCCGTGGCGCAGGTCCGCCTCGACCAGCGCCGCGGACAGCGCGTGCTCAAGGGCGGTTTCGGCCAGGGCTGTCATGGACGACGTGACGTGCTCCAGGGTTGCTGCGCATTCGATGTCCAGCACGGCGAGACGCTCGAGCACGAGCTGGCGAGTGACGCGCAGCGCGGATGCAAGCGGCCTGCCGTCGGCCTGCAAGCGGGCGAGCAGGGCCTGGATCTTGGATGCATCGGGGACGCCGGGCGCAAGCAGGCCGAGTTCGGCCGGATACCTGCGCCTCACCCGTTGCACGAAGCGGCTGTGGTCAGCCGGTGCGCGCAGCGCCAGCGCGGTGGAGTCGTTGGCCGCGAAGGGCAGTGCGGTGCTGCTGTTGGAACCCATGGTCGGGCTTTTGCTCTGTGCTAGATTGGTTTGCCCACGGTGCAGTGAACGCGGCAGCTGGCGCCGTTGCATTCAGTCGCAATGCAACCGTCCTCAAGCAATGCCTCGCGCGTGCCGAAGCTGGCGTGCTCACATCCTGATGCGTTCATCCTTGACCGACACGGCCTTGCCCCAGGCGACACAACATGGCCGGCGACAACTATCAAGTCGCTGGCTCGACTGGCGCCAATGGTCCCGCTTCTGCCTTGGTTTGGTGCTTCTGGCCTGGACTTTATTTCTGATTGCTTGGCTGACTCTGCACTGGGGAATTCTCCCGCACATCGACGAATGGCGACCCCGGATCGAGCAACAGGCGGCCCGCGCGCTTGGCGTCCCCGTGCGAATTGGCCGCATTGAGGTACGTTCCAGCGGATGGGTGCCGACTTTCCAACTCGACGACGTGGTCCTGCTCGATCCGGCGCGGCGCGAGGCGCTCAGGTTGCCCAAGGTCGGGGCGGCCGTATCGGTCCGTTCGTTGGTCGCCTTGAAGCTGCGCTTCGAGCAGCTGCTGATCGAGGCACCTCAGCTCGAGGTGAGGCGCGACCCGCAGGGCCGCCTCTGGGTGGCGGGCCTTCGCGTCGACGGCGGCAACGCGGGTGACACAACGGACGCCGCCGACTGGTTCTTCGAGCAGCACGAGTTCGTAATCCGGCATGGCCTCGTGCGCTGGGTCGACGAGACACGGGACGCGCCGCCGCTTGCGCTTCATGACGTCTCGCTCGTCGTGCGCAACGGCCTGCGACACCACAATCTGCGGCTTGACGCCACACCGGACTCGGCGTGGGGCGATCCTTTCACCGTGCGCGCCCGGTTCACTCAGCCCTTGCTCGCACGGGCGGGAGACTGGCGGCGCTACACCGGCGTGCTGCACGCCGACATGCCTCACGCCGACCTGGCTGCGCTGCGCCGGCATCTCACGCTGCCTTTCGACCTCGCTGCGGGCGACGGCGCGGTGCGTGCGTGGATCGACGTCGCCAAGGGCCAGGCGCGTGCCGCGACGATCGACCTCGCGTTGCGTGCAGTCGACCTGCGTCTGGAACGAGACGCCGACCGGCTGCAACTGAGCGGGCTGACGGGGCGGCTCTCGATGCAGCGCGATGCCAAAGGGGTCAGCATTTCCGCGCGCGACATCGAGTTCGCCCTTGCCGATGGACGGGCATGGCCGGCCAGCAATGTGCATGTGGCGTGGCAGCAGAAGCAGGACCTGCCCTCCGCACCCATGACGGGCGGTGAATTCGAGGCCGATCGCCTCGATCTCGGGTTGATGGCGGAGGTTGCCGAGCGCTTGCCGGTCGGGCGCGCGGTGCGCAAGCTGCTCGGTGCGCTCGCTCCACGCGGCGAGGCCTTCAACCTCGCCGCCCGCTGGGAGGGCTCCCTGGACGCGCCTCGGCGCTATGACGTGAAGGCGCGCCTGCAGGACTTGAGCCTTGCGTCCGAGGCGGCGCAGGTTCAGGGGGCGGTCGGGCGGCCGGGCTGGCGCAACGCCCGCATCGAGCTGCAGGCCAGCGAGAAGGGTGGCAATGCGGTGCTCAACCTCGATGGCGGCGCTCTGGAGTTTCCGGGCGTTTTCGAGGAGCCTGTGGTCCCGCTCCATCGCTTCAACGCACAGCTTGCCTGGCGTATCGATAGGGGGCCGGCGGACCAGCCGTCGGCCATCGAGCTGAAGGTCAAGGATGCCCGCTTTTCCAACGCGGATGCCGACGGCGAGTTGAACGCGACATGGCGGACAGGGGCAGGTACGGGGACGGGACAGGGCGGGCGCTTTCCCGGCGTGCTCGACATGAGCGGGCACCTTTCGCGCGCCCGCGGTCCGGCAGTGGCGCGCTATCTTCCCTTGAGCATTCCGGAGGGGACGCGCCGGTATGTCGAGCGCGCGGTCGTCGGCGGTCGTGTCGACGGCGCAAGCTTCAAGGTCAAGGGCGATCTCTGGCAGTTCCCCTTCGCCAGTGCGCGAGACGGTGTGTTCCACATCGCGGGCCTCGTGTCCGACGTAACGCTTGCCTATGTGCCACCCTCGCCCGGAGGAAGCTCCCCGTGGCCGGCCTTTGACCATGTGTCCGGCGAGCTGGTCTTCGACAGAACGGGCATGGAGATCCGGAATGCCCAGGCCGCGGTATTGGGTTATCAGCTGACGCAGGTGCAGGGCGGCATCCGCAATCTGGCGGACAAGCCGACGCTCGTCATCTCAGGCAACGGCCGCGGTGAATTGGCGGATGCCTTGCGCTATGTGAATGCCTCTCCGGTAGGAGAGTGGATTGGGCGGGCGCTGCACGACGCGACGACCAGCGGCATGAGCGAACTCACCCTCGCGCTGAACTTGCCGCTGCATGACCTGGCGCAGTCTGCCGTGAAGGGAAGCGTGCTGTTGACCGGCAATGACGTTCGGCTGTGGGCTGGATTGCCCTTGCTGGCACAGGCCCGGGCGCGGGTGGATTTCACTCACAAGGGGTTCACGATTTCCAGCGGCAATGCGCGTGTGATGGGTGGCAGCGCGAATTTCGAGGGCGGCAGCCAGGGCGACGGCAGCCTGCGTTTCACCGCGCAGGGCATGGCAAGCGCCGAGGGCTTGAGGCAATCGTCGGAATGGCCCCTGCTCGCGCGGGTCGCGACGTCGTTCAACGGACAAACTGCTTACCGGCTGGATCTCAACATTGTCAGGGGCCACACCGAGATCCTTCTGACCAGCCCGCTCACCGGCCTCGGCCTGGATCTGCCGCCGCCGCTGCGCAAGAGCGCCGAGGTTTCCCTGCCGCTGCGCGTGCAGACACAGCTCATGCCGGACGCTGGCGGGCTTCAGGACACGCTGCGCATCGAGCTGGGCACTGTGCTGCAGGCGCAGTACCAGCGAGACCTTTCAGGAGACGCGCCGCGAGTGCTGCGGGGCGCCATCGCCGTGCAGGAGCCGCTGCCGCCGCTCGCGCCCTCTGTGCCTGCCAATGCCTCGCTGGGCCTGCTGGATGTGGATGCCTGGGACCAAATGTTCCTGGACCGGGATTCCGCCGCTGCGGGTCCGGAATCGAATGTCGTCGAGGGCGACTATGTGCCGCGCCAGATCGCCCTGCGCGCGCAGGAGCTGCGCGCCTCGGGACGGCGGCTGACGCATGTGGTGGCGGGAATTTCGTCGACAGAGGGCGATTCGACCTGGCGTGTCAATGTGGTGGCCGACCAGTTGAGCGGCTACCTGGAGTACCGACCGTCCCGCAACGCTTCGGGGTCCGGGCGGGTGGTCGCGCGGCTGGCGCGGCTATCGCTGCCGCGCTCGGAGAACCAGGGCGAGGCGTGGCTTGAT
>DASTGE010000834.1:0-6651 GCA_035719405.1 Burkholderiaceae bacterium | reverse complement strand
ATGTGCAGCAACAAAGACTGGCACAACGCGATGTTTCTGCTGATGGCTGCCGAAGTACATTTGAGCGATCGCTATCGCAATGTGCTATGCGCACTTCTAGATATGAAGGCACCGAGCTTTCCCAACGAGTACGCGGTTGAGGTACTGACATCCCTGGCAGACTCAAGCTGCCTGCCAGTGCTCACAGCGTTGGTACATCATCAATTCAGCGGAGATCCTGACAAGCAGATCGCCATCAAAGCGATGGACGCAATTGCCAATATCGATGATCCAAGGGCAACCGCATTCCTCAAGCAACTCCGCCTTTCTGACGATCTGAAACTGGCTGAAGAGGCCGAGTATCTGCTCAGCAATGACTAACGAGGCTCCGCCTCAGACCGGGCAATGTCCCGAGGATAGTTGGAACCGGTGGCGGTGCGGAAAAGTTACGCTGCCTTTCTTCGCGAGTCAACGTGACGTTGCTCGGTCGGCCGCTTTAACCCAGCAACCGCCTGGGAACCGCGGCCAAGAACTGGGTGATCAACACGTGCTTCACACCACCCACTTCAAAAATCGGGTTGAGCACCTTTGCCGGGCTGGGCGCTTCTTCCAAAGGCAGCAACGGCACGACGACCCGGGTGTTGAGATGTTCAAGCAGATTTGCCTGGACGTCCATCAAATATCCGGCCCCTTTTGGATTGGCATACACCGAAAAACGGCCCATCAGAAATTTCGGTACCGCGCCAGGGGCAATCCATTTCGTTCGACGAACGCATTGGAACTTTCCAATGCGTCGCGGTTGTCAGCAAGCCACCTTTCGGCACGTTTGCGAGCGACTGCATCGGCCACTCCGGCCTCTGCCGCTTTCGACAGGTTAATGCCCAGCGCCTTTGCCTCCTCCACGAGTTCCAGGCGCAAGGTGATGTTGGTGGACTTGCGCAGTGAAACAGAACCTCGCGACCGACGCAGCGGCAACGTGCGGTCGACGTCCGGGTTGGGCTTGGGTGAAGTCATAGCACTTCTGCTTTCGGCGTTCGATCTGGCGCAGCAGAGTATATATCCCCACCAAGAACCCACACATGACGTGCACATGCAGAGTGCGCATATCTTGAAACACCCCCCCCACAACACACTAAACAAGTCAAGGAGGTCAATTGTGCCCGGATATATCTACATTCCAATTGCAACTCCGGAAATGCTCGAATTCGCCGAAACGTGGCGGGAGGGCCAACGAGCAAAAGGAAAGACGCCGTATGAGCTCTTGTACAACGAAAACAGCGGCTGGCTCAAAGGCACCCGGCTTGGATTGGGCCTGGGCGTTCTAAAAAAAGTTACCGCCGCCGACAAGGTTTATATCGTTTGCCACGGCAACCCGAACGGCTCCAGAAATATCGGCGCAAACCGGGGAGCCACAAGGCAAAGCAGCGCAGGCATTGACCAATGGGAAGGCGGGACATTGAAGCAGTATGATGCCGCTGGCCTTGCCAACCTGCTGAACAGGGAAGGCCTTCCGCTCCAATTCATTGACCTTCGGGTATTTGCCTGTGGCAGCGGCGTCGTACCAGACGGAAGTGCCGAATCTTTTGCACAAGGGCTTGCTCAGGCCATGAGAGCGCTCGGCTACAGGTCCATACGCGTTACGGGCTATCTTGGCGCCGTGCGATCCTCTTACGCCATTCGGCAGGTTCCGAATCAACTTGGCGAATATACCGACGACAGGCACAAGGGCGTCGAGATCAACGGCGAAATACTTCCTGCACACACGCACAAAGTCGTCTTTTGAGGCAGGCCTTTTAATTCCTGGCAGAAGCGCTCATCGCGCTTCTGCGATCACCGCTTCATCTGATACAGCAGAGCATCCATCTGCACCCCCGTCCGCTCTGAGGACAATGAACGAGCTTTGCGGACGAACCCGCAGATCCGCACGCGCCCGCGCCTCACACCGCCCGATCCACGCCGTCACCCCGAGCCGTACACGGCGCTCCAGCCGGGAGGCAGGAATCTCTTCGCCCCGGATGGCAAGCTGCACGTCCCAAAGCAGATGCAGGCCCGCATATTCACGCACCCAGTCGACCAACAGTCTCCAGCCACTTCCCCCAGGGAGGAAGCGCTCGTACTGCGCAAGCGTCAGCGGGCCCAGCACCACGCGGAACTTGAACTGACGGTCCCACACCTTTGTCCCGGCGACGACGTTATTCCCGACCTCCGCCGGCACTGCGCCGATGCGTTCGCTTCGATTACGCGCATACCCCAGCCTCGTGCGCTCCGCCGTGTCCAGCGGCAGCCATTGCGGCACATGCTGTTCAACGCGCACCTTCACGCGGAAGTAAGAAGACAGAATCTTCACCAACCCTTCCGGCGGCCTCGTGCGCGAGCCCAGCAGCCCGGCGTGAAAGAGACGTGCGTCTTGCGTGAGGCCATCGCGCGGCCGTACGCGAGCATCGAGTCCGATGCTCGCGCCCATCCACACCGCGAACCGGTCGTCGTCAGGCCGGTCGTGCTGAACACACGGCTGCGACTGCGCCCATGCCCGATAGAACAGCGAGAGCAACCGATGATGGAACACATCGAGAAAGCACTGCAGCGTAGGATCTGCGCGCTGGCGCACGCGCTCGCGCACGTATTCCGTCAAGTGCAGCGGCATCGGACCCTGGGGTCCGAGCAGACCAAAGAAGTGCACGCCAAGCCGTGGCACTGCCCCTCCGCGCGTCAAGCTCGCCAGCGCGACCGGCGGAAAGCTCAGTTCCGGCTCCTGTCCCAGGCGCAGCGGCTCCTGAACCGGCCTCAAAGCACGTCCAAAGCGCGGTGCCTCAGGCAGCAACCCCTCGATACTCCGCAGCAACGCGAAGAAGTCGAACGTATGCGGCGCCGCCTCGACCCGCTCGAACAGCGCCTGAAGTGCGGCCAACCGTTCAATCGAGTGTTCGCGAGCGGTCATCGTCCCCGCCTCACAACGCACCGTCACTGGCCATCCGCGGCGGCCATCGCATCAACTCGCCCCTGCGAGTGGAGCCTAGCGCAAGCTGCGTGAACGTGTTGATCGAGGCATAGCGCGCAAAGTAGTGTTCCAGCACGCTGCCGAACATGAATGCGCTGCTGCCTTGGAACGCAAGCTCATCGACATCGAGTGCAATCTCGGTCCCGCTGCCGAAGGTCAGCCGACCGCCATACGGCAAGCGACGGACGACAGTCCGGGCACGCATCAAACGCACGCCATCCACCACACGGCGCCAGGCCGCATCCTCGGGCGGCCCATGCAGAAGCAGCAAGCGACGCAGCATCGCTGCAGCCTGCTCCGGGTCGTCATTTGCCAACGGCAGCTGACGCTGCGTGAGCATGCTCACGAGGCTCCAACCCAATTCGCCAACGGGCTGCCGGCTCACTGGCCGTGTCGGGCCGCACATCGTGATCACCCGCGTCACCAATCCCGGCGATTCGAGCCGCCACAGCGCCAACCGGCTGTCGTCGGCTTGCGGCAGCAGGATCGGCAGATCGCGGTTCGTCACCCAGGCCGACACCGAAAGCTGCCGCATGTCTTCCCTGTACGGCGCATGTCGCGGATCCACGAGCGAAAGAAAGACCTCCTCACCCACATAACCCGAGCGCGCGCCCTGCTGCTTCTGCCGCGCCGACAGCAGGCGATGCTCGCGTCGGGCGGTGTAGTAGCCCGAGGTTGGCGTGCCCTCGTGATGCACGCTCGAATACAACGGCACAAACTCCTGCCGCCCTGCATTTCCGGCACCAAATCCAACTACCGATTCCAGGCTGTGCACCTCGAAGTCCATGGGACGCGCGCGGTCCGCCACGACGTGATACTCCCATGCACCCGGACCGAGCTGGATGCGATCGAGCCGCTTGCGGAACAGGTTGATGGCGGGGGTGCAGAAAAGCGCGAGACTGTCCCGATCGACCAATGCTTCCAATGCAGGCTCGCCGCGCGAAAACAGCAGCATCAGTTCGACCTCATCAGCCTGCACACGCGCCAATCTCGCGGCGAGATCGCGAATCTCGAAGAACAGCAGCCGCTGAGGCAACGCGGCGAACTCCTGCAACAGCCGGTGCCCCGAGAAGCCGCGATGCAGCTCCGGCAGCAGCGCCTCGTCGGGACCGAAGCCGAGGGGCTGTACGCTCACGGCATTGCGCCATTGCGGCATCGGGGAAAGGTCGGGCGCGTGCACAAAGCTTCCCATCACGGCACTCAGCACGAGTTCGTGCAGCCGATGCGCCGAGTCATCGGGCGCGCTGATATAGAAAGCGAGCCGGTCCAGCGCCTGCAACTGATCGAACATCGCGCCGCCCCTGCAGCGCAGACGAATGCGCAAGCCGCCCTTGGCTCCGTTTGCCTGCGGCAACTGCATTGACGGCAAGTCGCTGGCGTAGCTGAAGTACTGCACCGAAGCGATCTCGATCGGCCACAGCGTCACCGCGTGAGCCGTTCGAAACTCGCAGCGGGTGTCCTGCCCACGCGCAACTTCCGCATGGATTCCGCTGGACCCTGGCACCGTGCGACCGGCCAACAAGTGAGGATCGTTCAGGTCGGCGTCCAGGCGCACGACCATCATCGACGGCACCGGCGACAGGAAATTGGGATAAATCGATTCGAGCAGATGCCCGATCAAGCGTGGATGCTCAGACTCGAGCTTGAGCTGCACACGCGCAGCGAGGAAGGCAAAGCCTTCGAGCAGCCGCTCCACATAAGGGTCGCTGACATCGAGGCCCTCCATGCCGAGCCGCGCCGCAATCTTCGGAAAGTCACGTGCGAACTCGGCGCCGACTTCACGCAGGTGCGTGAGTTCGTCGGCGTACAGCCTCAAAAGCTGAGGATCCATGGGCCGTCAGGAGCGCGTCCTGTCCTTGACCAGCATCGCATTTGAAAGGCCAAGCAGGCGGCTGTCGATCCACGTCCAGTGGCGCATCTTGGCCCTTGGCTCCCACGGGTCGTTGTAAAGAATGTGTTCCCCCTTCACGCCGGTCAAGACAACGGCATGCCCTGCCTGCGGATAGCCGTCAAGGTAGCGGCCGGCAGCCCAGATCGGACCATGTGCCTGCAGCAGCTTGGCCACGACATCCACAGTCAAACCGGAGGCCGGCTTCGGCACTGTCTTCAGGCCTTCGATGCGCGCAAGCTCATGGATCGCCGCAACCGAGAGTCCCCTGTCCGCCGCCCACACGCGCGGCAATCCCAGCCGCGGCCCAGGAGCGAAATAGTAGGAGACCATGCACGCTGCGGCATACCAGCACGCCATGAAGCCGTGGGGTACCAGCGCGCCTCCCGGCCCCGGCTGCATCAGCGGCCTGCCGTCATGCCCCGTTTTCTGCCCCACGAGCGGCACATTGAGAACGTAATCGGACATGGTTTCTCTCCCCTATCTATCTATCAAGCCCTATCAAGACCATTGCAGAAACCCGCCGGGAGCGGCCACATCCTTCACCTCCACCTGCCCCGCCTCCAGATCCAATTGCGTGCGCAACAGGATCTCCAACGGCACAGGCTGTGACCACATATGCCCCCGTATTTCGAACTCGATGACGTTGTGCATGTCCAGCACCGTCTCGGCTTCAACCGCGCGCACCTGCAGCGTCTCAGCCAGGATGCGCGGCTCGAAGCGCACGATCGCCTGACGGATCGCATGCTCGAGTGAGCTCACATCCAGCCTCGACGCGAGTTGGCCCGACACCGGCGGCAACCCGAAGTTCAGCACGCAGCCAGACAGCACGGGATGCACCCGCGCCTTGTCCCCCAGGGGCTGCACCGCATTGAGCAGCGCCTTGAGGTCACGCAGAATCGCCTCTCGCAATTGCGCCTTTGACATGACGCGCCGATCCTCGGCTTCACGCCGCTCCCCGGGCGCATCGTCGGTCAGTCGATCCAGCAATGAAGGCTGCAGCCGCTCGCGCACATCGGCAGCCTTCATGATGTCGAGGCCTCACGGTGCATGCTCACGCAACGCATCTTCACC
The DNA here is from genome assembly GCA_035719405.1 of Burkholderiaceae bacterium. GTDB lineage: Bacteria > Pseudomonadota > Gammaproteobacteria > Burkholderiales > Burkholderiaceae_C > CAMLIZ01. Next base: position 712 of record DASTGE010000834.1, on the reverse strand, counting down.
CCGCAGGCAGAAGCACATCATTGAACGTGCACGCCCCGCCGCTGCCGCCGCTCGCTTGCTGCTTCTGATACTCGATCTCGATCTCGGTAAAGTTGAAGGCCACCATCTCCAGCGGAAAGCCGTCTGCGCCCACTTCCACGTCCACCGCCGTCACACGCGCACCCTTGAGCGTCATGCGGAAATAGTCCAGCGCCTCGCCACCGGCCCTGCGCATCGTGAGCGTTGCCTCTTTGACCTCGTCGTTGGTGGCCAACGCACTCAACAAGGCCGTGGAGGCCGCATCGATGCGCTTGGCCACAACGAGCTGGCGATACGAGCGCCGGGCCGTAGGAGCGAGGGAGCCGGCGCTCGAACCGGCACTGGCTCCCCAATTCCACGACACCACTTCGATGTCATCGACATGGCCCGCCGTCGCGCCCTCGCCTTTCACCTTCCCGGCACGCTTTGTCTGGACATGCAGGAAGATGTCGGAGGCACCCGTGTCGGAAGGGTCAGGCTTCCTCGCGCGCTGTTGCGAGTCGTTCAGACGTGCCCTCCCTTCCCGTGCCAACTTGATGGCGGCCTCTCCGGCGTTCCACATCGGCATCGCGACTCGTCAGACCGGCTTGTTCGTCGTGACGTCCCAGCCGCCGACCACCTCGCCACCAAGCGAGCCGTCGGCCTTTTGCTCCTTGTACTTGTATTCGATCTTCCCGAAGTTCAGCGAGACCTG
>DASTGE010000833.1:0-5520 GCA_035719405.1 Burkholderiaceae bacterium | reverse complement strand
CACGACGCACACGTCGACGCCGGCCAACCGTTGCTCCCACTCTTGGGCAGACTTCGCGGCAATGATCTTCGCCACGGCTCGAATCGTGCTCTGCGAATCCCGGCTGTCGTCCAGCAGGTGGGGCGCTTCAATGATCCGGATGAAGTTTTCCCAAAACTTCTGCTCCAGTGGCGCGACGGCGAGGAACTTGTCGTCCGCGGTACGGTAGATGTTGTACCGCGGCGATCCGCCGGTCACCAACGCGTCTGCACTTCCTGGCCACTGCTTCGTCGCCCAGCCGTTGCCCAACGCCCAATACATCAGGGTGAACAGGTTGTCAGCCATGGAAACGTCGAGATGGCACCCTTGTCCGCTGCGATCGCGTTGCATCAATGCGAGCAGAATGTTCATGACGGCAGGATAGGTGCCGCCGCCCAGGTCCGCGATGAGCGCGGGCGGCAGCACGGGAGCCGCATCGGCGCCGGCGCATACCGCGAGCATTCCGGACTCGGCAAGATAGTTGAGGTCGTGTGCCGCGATGTTGGCCAGCGGGCCGCTCTGCCCGTAACCGGAAATGGAGCAGTAGACAATTCGAGGATTGATAGCCTGCAGGTCTTGGTATCCAAGCCCCAGTCGGTCCATCACGCCCGGCCGAAACTGCTCGATGACGATGTCTGCGTCGCGCGCCAGGTTCAACGCATGCTCCCGGCCTTCCTTCGACTTCAAGTCGAGAGTGACGGAGCGCTTCCCCCGATTGAGCAGCGCGAAGCTCACGCTGTCAGCCCCGAGCTTGGGCATATAGCTGCGCATCTCGTCCCCGCGATCCGGGCGCTCGATCTTCACGACATCGGCACCTGCCTCAGCCAGCAACAGTGAGCACATCGGTCCCGGCAAGAGCATGCTGAAATCGAGCACGCGCACGCCGTGAAGAGGCTGGAGGTTCATTGCGTCGATCCTTTCGTTGCCATTCGTGCGCAGACGGAGGCAGGCGCATCGACTCCGCCCGATCACCGCGATCGTAGTGCCGGCCGATCCACCGGATCGACCCAGCGCGAGCAGGAACTCGTCGGCGAAGTGAAAGAAGGAGTGCGAGCGATCGGGGATCTGATCTGCCAAGGCAAGGTGCGCTCGAAAATGCCACGACGCGCCACCAAGTCATTGCAGCTTCAGGATCGCGTCGATCGGAAGGCCATGTTCCGCAGTACGCGCATGACCTCGTCCACCGTCGGCAAGGCGCTGCTGCGCCAACGCAGCCGGGCTTGCTCGTCGAAGAAGAACACGCTCTCGCTGTGGGCATCAAGCCCGTTGGCAGACGACGCGCGGCCGCGCAGGCTTGCCTGCAGCGCCTCAAGGGCCGTCGACGACGGCACGGCAGCAGACCAGTCCGGCTGGCGCGCACCCATCCGGCCAAGCCACTGCGCAAGGGCCTGCGGCGTATCGCCCTGCGTATCGATGCTGATCGACAGCAAATGCACGCTGCCGGGTGAAGGTTGGGCTTCGATGCGTCGCTGCACCTCGGCGAAGAGGGCGCCCTGGATCGGACAGACGCTGCTGCAGCCGGTGAAGATCAACTGCACCAGCGTCGTGTGCCCACGCAGCCAGCTGGGCAGCCGACGCGGTTGGCCGAGGTGGTCGACCAGCATCAGATCAGGCGCGGCGACCGGCGGATCGACGGGCCCCATCGTGTCATGCGCTCCCGCCGAGCCGATGACAGTGGCGCCCAGCGCCCCGAGGAAAGCCCTGCGCCTCATTTCGATCCGGTCGCCGGCGCGGACCGCTGCGAGAGGTACTGCCACAGCGACGCGCACTGCGCGTCGTCGGCAGCGAACAGCGGCATCGAGCGGCGCAGGAGCATGTGCGCGGGGTCGATGCCTTCGCGCAGCAGACGGCAGAACGATTGCTCGTCGTAAATCGAGGCTGGCCCGCCTCGACGAGGCATGCTCGTGGCAAGGCTCGTCTTGTCGAGGCGGGGCGCGTACGCAGGCTCCGCGAGTGACTGCGGGCGGGGCTCATGGCAGTTGGCGCAGCGCGCCGTCGCTTGCGCAAGCACGCGGGCATCGCCGCGCAGTCGCGCCTCGATCGGCAACCGGCCTGCATAGAGATCCTCACCCGGATCGGCGCGTCCCGCGGACGCGAGCAGCAGTGCTGCCAGTGCGATGATGAACGCGCGCACGGGTTTCAACTAAGAGATGCGGACGATACGCGCCACGCTCGGCACACCTGCGCTGTCAAGCGCGAACAGCATGTAGTAACCGGGCACGAGAATGCCGCGATCCGCAGGCAGTGCGAGTGCGTACGCGTTGGTTCCGGTGGCGGCGAAGGACAACGGCACCCTGCGCTGTTCGTTGTTCACCGAATGGGTGGCCGACGACAACCGCACCAGGGAGAACGCGGCGACGGGAGTGTCGGTCGTCACGGCGATGCTGCCGCCCGCATTGGCCTGCGTGGGCGCGGAGGTCAGCACGGGGCGCCTGGCCGGGCTTCCGTCGGCGTTGAACAGGTACGGCGGTGACCAGACCTGCACGTTGGGGTGGTTGGTCGTGCAACTGCCGCACAGGCCGCCTCCGCCGGACACAACGCGTGCGTCGGCCAGCAGCAGTGCCACGCTGTGGTAAGTGCGCGGCATCGACATCGGCGCCATCACGGAAAAGCTCTTGGTGACTGGGTCGAACAGCTCGGGCGCCAGCACCGCACGATCGTCGCTGAATACCACCGTGAACGACTGGCCGCCGACCACGACGACCTTGCCGTCGGGCAGCACCACGCTGTTGCTGAAAGCGCGCGCATAGGCCATCGAGGGAAGCTTCGTCACTGTGGGCGTGCTGCCGGAAATGTCGATCAGGTGCGCGTTGCTGGTGGCGTCGGAGTTCTCGTAGTTCGGCGCGCCGCCGACGGTGAGGATCCGGCCGATGTCGAACATGATCGCATTGCCGTTCATGGCGTCGCCGTCGGTGCCACGATTGCCGGCGGCAGTCACCGCTCCGATTCCGGCGGTGTCAAACCAGTGCATGGCCTTGCTCGGGCCGGCATGGAAGACGCGCCCGTTGGAGGCGGCAAAGAGCCAGGCATGGTTATCGGAGCGGTAAACGCCGTTGGAGTCGCCGGTGAGCAGGTACCTCGCCAGCAGCGCCGAGGGGCGGCGCCATGTGCCTGAGGCCAGCGACCAGACTTCGGCATCCTTGTTGCCTGTTCCGCCCGACCACGAGCCGCCGATGGTCAGCACGTCGCCGCTGGACAGCGTGACACTGCCCTGGTAGCCGCGTGGGATGTTCATCGGCGAGGCGGCTGACCAGCTGCCGGAAGCCGGGTCATACAGGCTGGTCTTGGACGAACTGGATCCGCCGGTGACATGGATGCGCCCGTCCGGAAGGTTGGCGATGCCCGGGCAGAACATGTCGTGGCCGGTGTTGGTCACGAGTGCCTCGCCCGCCGCGCCGGTGACGGGATCCCAGATCGAGGTGTAGGTCTTTCCGTTGTCGCCGCCGAAGCGGAAACGGTCGTAGGCGGACCAGAAAAGCACCTTGCCGTTGGGCAGGTTCGCGGCCGCGACGGGCACGAGCGACAGTGTCTGCGGCGCACTCCAGCTGCCCCTGCGAGCCGGGTCGGACCCGAGCCCGGGCAGCATCCAGGTCTGGCTCGCCGATCCGTTGCAGGCCTGCTGTGTGAGGCGCGTGCCAGTTGCGGTGCCGCCGTTCTCGAGACCGACGCAAAGGCCACTATGCGTTGCCATGAGCGCGTAGCCGTCGCGCTGAGCCTGAATCGTGAAGCGTTGGTTCGCACCGCCTCCGCAGGGCCATTGGATCAGCGGCGCGCCGGCAGATGTGCTGGCGCCGTACACATCGAGGCACTGGCCGCTATGGCTGACCTTCATCGAGTACGCCCCGTTGCTCAGGGCAAGCTGCCACTGCTGATCGGGGACGTTGGCGCAGACGGACTGGATGACGGAAGTGCCCCCCGCCTGCGACGCACCGGCGACGTCCATGCACAGGCTGGTCGCGGACGAAATTGCGGCAGTAAGGATCGCGCCCCCCGGCGCCTGGCTGTTCCAGGTCTGGGTCGCGGCGCCATTGCATGTCTGCTGCGTGATTCGAGTGCCCTGCGCGGTGGCGTTGTTCTCCAGGCCGAGGCACAGGCCGCTGTGCCGTGCCACCAGCGCAAAGCCGGCTCCCTGCGCCCGCATCGTGAACTGCTGGTTGGCCGAGCCCGTGCACGACCACTGGATGGCCGCCGCACCCGGCTGCGTGCTGGCGCCCGAAACGTCGAGGCATTGGCCACTGTGGGCCGCCTTGAAGGTCGTATAGCCTCCTGCCGTCGCGGCCTGCCATTGCTGATTGCTCGAGGAAGCGCAAGCCCATTGAATGACGTTCGCCCCGACGGTCTGCGAGGCGCCCGAGACATCCATGCATTGGCCGGTGGCCGACGATTGCAGCGGCGACACCGACTGCGCCTGTGTCGCAGCGGGGATGGCAAGGGCGGCCAAAGTGGCCCCGGCCGCGATCAAGGAGCGGATAGGTTTCACGGGATCCTTTTGTCGTTTCGCCCGAATTGGGCGATTGGCAAAAGTTTGTCTTACCGGGACAGTCGGAAATAGCCCGCGCCTCGGGGGCGGACGACCATCTGAGGGGCCTTTACTTCAGCACCCGTCGATCGGCAATCGGCGAAGTGAACCCGAAGAAGGTGACGGGGAACCGCACTGCATGTACAAACATCCAGGGCAGGCGCGATGTGAGCGGGCCGAGCGCGTATGTCGAGGTCAACCGCTCCAAAGCCCCCGTCCTTCGTCTTCCCCAACATCGGCGGAGCGATGTGCACCGCACGGAACGTGTGCAGGACGCGTTCCAGTCGTGTTCGGCCTCGCCAGCATGGCCGGTGCGATGCCGAACATCCGCCGGCAGGTGCGGCTCAGGTGGGCCGAGTCGGCAAATCCGGCTTCCTGCGCGGCCGCTGTCCAGGAGCGGCCGGCCATGCCCGCGCCGATTGCCGATCCGACTCGCGCCCACAGCAGATACCCGCGAAAGGACACACCCGTCTGAGCCACGAACAAATGGCGGAAACGGCTGGCCGACAGATGTGCTTCGGCCGCCACTTCCGCGAGGGAGATGGGCGACTGCAATCGCGCGCGCATCCATTCCAGTGCGCGCTCGATGCGAGGGTCGACCCCGCTGGCGGACGGCGACGCCTCGGCAAGCATGGCGACCGCTCGGCGGCTGTCGGCGATCAACGCAATGTCGTCCGCTCCGCCGTCAAAGCCTTCTCGCAACGCGCCCACCATCGCCTCTGCCATGTCCGCAGTGAGTGGCGTGACGGCCTGCATTCCGAAACGCACCAGGAGTGCCCGCCCGATCGCCGTCTCCGGCTCGACGAACACCATCGCCGTATCGCTGCCCTGGCCGTCAAACTCATGAGGCCGGTGCGGCATGACGATCGCACCGGCGTGCTGGTGCCAGATGCCGTCGCCCTCGCCTATCGCAAAGCATCCGCGCATGGCCAGCGAGATCTGGATGGCGTGGTGCGCATGCTTGCTCGCCATGCCGGTATCTC
>DASTGE010000832.1:0-4841 GCA_035719405.1 Burkholderiaceae bacterium | reverse complement strand
CTCGTCGCGAGGGGATGCGACGTTCCAGAAGTTCGGCATTGACTTCTCCGTGCCGGCTGCCGCCGTGCCCGGCCCCTCCCCCGCGCTTGGCGCGCTCATGCAGCTCAGCGCCATCGAGCTCGTCGGCCGGCTGGCAAAGGTCCCCTACTGGAGCTGCCTCGGCGCGACCGAAGATGAACCGGGCGTCACCGCCGAGGTGCGCGACTGGTACGACACCATGGCCACAAGACCGGCCGAAATCATCGAGTACTTCCAGGCCCAGATGCGACTGCGCCGCCTGTACGACGGCCCGATCGACGGCACGGTGAACCCCCAGATCAAGGATGCGGTGGCCCGTTACCGCGAGGCGCTCGGGCAGTCGCGCGAGGCCAAGCTCTCGCTCGACTTCTTCAAGGCCTACCTCGCCGCGAACCACAAGGAAATCGCTGCGAAGATTCAGCCGGCCTCGCCCACGCCCCCGCCCACGCCAGCACCGACATCGACACCCGCGCCCGCATCAGCGCCCGCCACCGCCGTCGCCACCGCCGCTGCCCCCGTCAAGACGGCAGCGCCCGCACAGGCAGTCCCCTCGGCCAAACTGGCCCTCAGTGTGGCCACACCCGGCAACAATAACCACTTCTCTCGGGGCGAGAAAATCGAGTTGAGCATCAAGCCCAGCCGCGACGCCCACGTTTACTGTTTCATGCAGGACGAGAACCGCAAGGTCGTCCGCTTCTTTCCCAACCGCTTCCAGCGCGACTCGCACGTGGTGGCGGCCACAGGTCTCAGCCTGCCCGGCAAGATGCGCTTCGAGATGCGCATGAACCCCAGCGGAAGGCAAGAGACGATCTCCTGCTTCGCCACTGAGCGCGATGTGCTGGCCGACCTGCCATCAGGCCTCGGCGCGGCCGACTTCGATCCGCTGCCCGTCGCCGACATCCAGCAGGTGCGCGACGCATTCGTGACTGTGACGGCCGGCGCGTTCGCACAGGAGGTGCTTCATGTCCAGCCGCGCTGATCGGGTCCATCCGACCGCAGGCCTCCTTCTTCAAGCAAGGCAACGCAGGGCCCCCACATGATGCCCGCCCGCCGCGCCCTCCTGTTCCTGCCCCTGCTCGCGCTCACAACGCGGGCATCCGCCGAGGTCCGCGACATCCCCGTCTCGAATTTCGACGAGCTGCAGTGGGACGCCTTCGGCGATCTCGCGATCGAGCAGACGGGCCGCGAAGGACTGACGGTCGACGCCGATCCTGCCGTACTTGCGAAGGTGGTGATCGAAGTCCGCCAGCGTCGGCTGCGGATCGGCTTCACGCCGGGCCCCCTGCGCCCGGCCCGGCCCGTGCGCTTCCGCCTCCAGGTCGCGGATCTGAACGCAGTCGATCTCCGCGGTTCAGGCACGATCTACATCGCTGCGCTGAGAACGCCCCGTCTGGCGCTGCGGATGGCAGGCGGGGCCTCAGTTCGCCTCGCGAGACTGGACGCCGAGCGCTTCGACATGCGGCTCGCCGGCTCAGGCGAAGTATCGGTGGACGCCGGCCGGGTCCTCGTGCAACGGGTTGCGATCGACGGCGCCGGCCTGTACGAAGGATTCGGCCTCGAATCACGCGAGGCGGACGCCTCGATCGGCGGCAGCGGCGAGCTGCACCTGTGGGCGCGCGAGCGGCTTGCAGCCTCGATCACAGGCAGCGGCAATATCGTGTACCGGGGACGTCCGATAGTGACGACCGCGGTCAACGCATCCGGCTCGGTCCGTCCCGATGCGGCTGGGGACCGCTGATACCGCCGATCACTCGCGCGGGCGGTGTGCAAGATTCATTGAACCGAAGCCAGCGCGGCCGCAACCCAGAGTCGTACCCCGAACAATGGAGAACGACCATGCTGCGTACCGCGCTGCTGCTCGCCCTGTCACTCGCCGCCGGCTCCGCCTTCGCGCAGGAAGTGCGCGTGTACGGTGCCGGCGAGAAGGTCGATCCTCAGGACGTGGCCCGCATCCTGTCGCACAGCGTCCCGAGCGCACCGCGCATCAAGATGCGCAGCATCCGGCTGCTCGACGATTCGCCTGCACAGCAGGCCGCCGCTGACGCCGCTGCCAGCTCCTCCAAGGAGGGTTCGGCCAAGACCGACGCCCTCGCGCTGCCTGTGCAGTTCGCCTTCGACTCCTCCAACATCCTTCCCACGGCACGCCCGCAGCTCGACGCACTGGCCGACGGCATCCGTCTCCTGCCGCCCAACCAGGCCGTGGTGATCGAAGGCCATACCGACGCCAAGGGTGGGGAGAAGTACAACGAAGAGCTTTCGCAGCGCCGCGCCGAAGCCGTCAAGCGCTACCTGGTCTCGCTGCATCGCATCGACCCCGAGCGCCTGCGCACCGTGGGCCTCGGCAAGTTCGTTCCGATCAATTCCCGCGATCCGTTCGCCCCCGAGAACCGGCGGGTGCAGTTCCGCGGCGAGTGAACCCTGATTGCCCGACTTCCGCAACGACCGCTTACCATGCGCGCACATCACCACTCCTCTGCCGTCAAGGCGCATCGCATTCAATGGATAACGCCGAGGTCCTCCGGCTGCTCGATCGGATCGGGCAGCAAGACGAGGGCGCGTTCCGCGAGCTGTACCGCGCGTTCTCGCGCCGCCTCTACGCCTACGCGCTGAGGCACCTCGGCGACCCGGCACAGGCGGAGGAAATCGTGGCCGATTCCCTGTATGAAGTGTGGCGCCACCCGGCGCGGTTTCGGGGTGATTCGCAGTTCAGCACCTGGCTGATCGGCATCACGCGCAACAAGATCCTGATGGCGTTCCGCTCGCGCAAGCCCGACGCCGAGCACGAGGACCTGGACGTCGTGCAGGAAACCGTGGCCTCCGAGGAGGCCGGGGCTTTCGAGCTGCTGGCGCAGGCCCAGCGGCGCGAAGGGGTCCGCCACTGCATGGACCGCCTCTCCGAAGACCACCGCGAGTGCATCCATCTCGTGTTCTACGAGGGGATGTCACTGGCCGAGGTCGCGCAGGTGCAGTCCTGCCCCGAGAACACCGTGAAGACGCGCCTTTTCCACGCGCGGCAGAAGCTCAAGAACTGCCTGAAGCTGCTCGTCGAGCGCGAGGGCGGCTCCATCGCATCCGTACCGCTCGCCCGCGCCGGGAAAGGGAACTCATGAACACCGTCAGCGCCACCGCCTTCGAAGAAATGCTTCCCTTCTACGTCAACGGCACACTATCGCCCGACGATCGTGCCGCCATCGAGGCCTACCTTCAGGCGCATCCGGAGGCTCAGTCGGAACTGCGCTGGTTCGAGTCGCTGCAGGCCAAGGTGCGAGAGGACGTGCCCCCCGCGTCGAGCGAAGTCGGGTTGGAGCGGGCGCTGCATCGCATCCGCACCGAAGGGCCGGCACCCAAGGGCGCGCGCCCCGCGGCCCGACCGGGCTTGGGCGAACGGCTGCGCGAGTTCTTCGCCTCGCTCGTACCGCAGCCAGTGCTCAAGCCCGCGCTCGCCGCCGCGTTGGCCGTGGTCGCCGTGCAGGCCGTGGTCATCGGCAACCTCGTGTCCGAACATGGCGACGACAGCACCACGTTGCGTGCAATGAGACCGGGCACGGGCCCTGTCGAGCACGGGCCCTACCTGAAGCTGAATTTCAAGCCTGACGCCCGAGAGGCCGACATCCGGCTGCTGCTGGTTCAAATGCAGGGCAGCCTCGCTGCCGGTCCAGGCCAGCTCGGCGACTACTATGTGCGCGTGCCGGAAGCACACGCTGAGGCATTGGCCGACAAGGTCAAGGCCAGCCCCATTGTCGATGGCGTCGCGGTGGTCGACGCGCTGCCGGCAAGGTGATCCAGAAGGCCGCAAGAACGAGAGGAGCAAGGAGTCGAAGCAATGCAAGCGTCCCGACGTGCCCTTTGCGCTGCGGCGCTGCTGGCCTGTGTCGGTGTATCCGCGCGCGCCCAATCGAGCGCCCTCGCGGCATCCGGTGAGCGCAAGGTGGCGCTGGTCATCGGCAACAGTGCCTATCGCGTCGGCGCACTCAAGAATCCGGTCAACGATGCGCAGGCCATGGCAGGTGCCCTGCGTGGGCTCGGTTTCGAAGTCTCTCTGCTGGAAAACGCGAGCCTGCGCGACATGATCGAAGGCTTTCGAAGGTTCTCCGTAGGCACCCAGTCGGCCAGCGTGCGCCTGCTGTACTACGCCGGCCACGGCTTGCAGATGAAGGGCCGCAACTACCTTCTGCCGGTGGACACCGACATCCGCGCCGAGGACGAGGTGCCCGCCAAGAGCGCGGACTTGAACGAGTTCCTCGACCGCCTCGGCACGCTCAAGCAAGGCATCAACATCGTGATCCTCGATGCCTGCCGCAACAATCCGTTCTCGGGGGCCGAGATCGTCGGGCCCGATGGACGCCGCCTCAGGTTTCGCGGCGCGACGCCTGCCGGGCTGGCGCCGGTGGAAGCGCCCCTGGGCTCAATGGTGGCCTTCTCGACTGCCCCGGGCGGAGTCGCACTCGACAATCCCGCGGAGAAGAACAGCCTTTACACCAAGCACCTCATTGCCCAGATGCAGTCGCCGGGATTGCCCGTGGAATTGCTGTTCAAGAACGTTCGGCTGAGCGTGGCCCGGGAGACCGGGCGGGTGCAGGTACCGTGGGAGAGCTCGAGCCTCACAGGCGACTTCTGCTTCCGAGTGGGGCCGGGCGGCGGCTGTGGCGTGCCACGCTGAGGAAGCCCGCGCATAGAACCTCCTCGGCGGGCGCTGCAACTCAAGGGTCATCCAGACCCATTACGAGAGCACCAGCATGAGCCCCACGCAGAACCAGGCAGCCGAAACCCGCTACGCCCTCAGCTTCCATTCCCTGCGCGCTGACCGCGTGTTCTCCTTCCCC
>DASTGE010000831.1:0-4875 GCA_035719405.1 Burkholderiaceae bacterium | reverse complement strand
CTGTGACGGCCGTTCAAGGAGGACACCAGGAGATGAGCGAATTGGACAATGGCGAAAAACTGCGCACCGCCTTCGCGACAGCGTTGGGAATCAGCGTCGACCGGGTCGTCGATGAGTTGAGCTACGAAGGCATTCCGGAGTGGGACTCTGTCGCCCACATGGCACTCGTGGCCGAGATCGAAGGCGCGTTTGACGTCATGCTCGACACGGACGACATCCTCGCCCTGAGCTCGGTCGCGGTCGCCAGAAACATTCTCTCCCGTCATGCCGTCGCCTTCTGAGTCCGACGTCGCATCGCGCGACCCCCTGAAGTTGGCCGGCAAGGTGTGTCTCGTCACCGGAGGAAGCCGCGGGATCGGCCGTGACTCCGCCCGTCTGCTCGCGCTGTCCGGTGCGAACGTGATCCTCGTGGGCCGTGACGAGCAGGCCTTGTTTCAGGCGGCGCAGGAGATCAATCGCGAGGCAGGTGCCGAGCTGGCGCGCCCTCGCGTGTGCGACGTGACGGACGAGGCGGCTGTCCGTGACCTCTACCAGGCCGTCTTCAAGTCGTTCAAGCGCCTGGACGTGCTCGTCGCCAACGCCGGCGTGCTGGACGATGCGCTGATCGGAATGGTCTCGCGTCCCCAGATCGAGAGGGTGTTCTCGGTGAACACCTTCGGTGTGCTGTACTGCGCGCAATATGCGAGCCGGCTGATGGCGCGCAGCGGAGGCGGCAGCATCGTCAACATCACATCCATCATCGGCACGCACGGCAATCCGGGCCAGGCCGTCTATGGCGGAAGCAAGGCAGCGGTGATCGGCATCACCAAGTCGCTCGCCAAGGAACTTGCACCGCAGAATGTGCGTGTGAACGCGGTCGCGCCAGGCTTCATCGACACCGACATGACGCGCGGCCTGCCACGCGACAAGTACGAAGCGCGGGCGCGAAGCATCGGCATGGGCCGGGTCGGTACGCCGCAAGATGTGGCCAAGGTCGTCCTGTTCCTTGCCAGCGATCTTTCGTCCTACGTCACCGGCCAGATCATCGGCGTTGACGGCGCCATGGTCATATGACGGCGTTCTGGGAGTTGGAAGCGGGCGGGGATGCGCCGGCGCTGATCGCAGAGCACGGCCCCGTGCTGTCGTACAAGGCATTGGCCGCGCGCGCCGACGCTCTGGTCGCCAACATGCCGCCACGATCACTGTTCGCACTCGAATGCACGCATCAACCCGATGTGGTCGCCGCATATCTCGGTGCGCTTCGTCGAGGCATCGTGCCACTGATGGTGGATACGGGCCTGGCTCCTGAACTGAAGGCGGCGCTCTACGACCGCTTCGAGGTGCCGCGCGTCTTCGGGCCCGAAGGATGGAGCGAGCACACACGCAGGCCGCCGGCCCTGCATCCAGAGCTCGGCCTGTTGCTGTCGACCTCCGGCAGCACCGGCTCGCCCAAGCTTGTTCGTCTTTCGCGCGCCAACCTCCGAGCCAACGCCGACAGCATCGTCGAGTATCTGAGCATTGATTCGTCCGATGTCGCCATCACCTCGCTGCCCATCCATTACTCGTACGGCTTGTCGGTGCTGAACTCGCACCTGGCCGCACGGGCGCCCATCGTGCTGACCAATGAAGCCGTCACGACAGCGGCATTCTGGAGCCGGTTCAAGGGGCATGAGGTGACCAACCTCGCCGGCGTTCCCACCACATGGCGCCTGCTCAGGCGCATGCGCTTCGAGCGTATGGCGCTGCCATCGCTGAAGACGATGACGCAGGCCGGCGGCCGGCTCGACGCCGAAGAGGTGCGATGGATGGCGGAGGTCGCCCGCCAGCACGGGCGCCGCTTCTTCGCCATGTACGGCCAGACTGAAGCCACCGCCCGGATCGCCTACCTGCCGCCGGACCGGCTGGACGACAAGGCGGGAAGCATCGGCATCGCGATTCCGCGGGGGCGCCTGAGCGTGGTCGACGACACGGGCGCAGTCGTGCCGGACGACATCGAAGGGGAGCTGGTGTACGAGGGACCCAACGTGATGCTCGGCTACGGGGAGCAGGCTGCCGACCTCGCGCTCGGGCGCACAATTCAGGCGCTGCACACCGGCGACCTCGGCCGCCGGGATTCCGACGGCTTCTACTGGATCACCGGCCGGCGCAAGCGCTTCATCAAACTGTTCGGCAACCGTTTCAATCTCGACGATGTCGAGCAGCAGCTGCGGGACGACGGTCTGGATGCGATGGTCACAGGCGCAGATGACCTGCTGATGATCGGCATCATGGGCGGTGCCGAGGAAGCTTCGCGGGTGCACGAAGCCGTGTGCGCCCGCTACCGTCTGCATCACTCCGCGGTTCGCGTGCAGGGGCTCTCGGCATTGCCGCGCAGCAGCGCCGGCAAGCCACTCCACGCCGAGCTGGCCGCGATGATCGGTACGTGAGTCCATTCGCCTGGAATCCATCCCATGAATCCCGACGACTTCCTCGAATGGCCGGTGTACGCCCTGAAGCGAGACGCCAAGCGCGCGCTTCTGGAGCCGGCGCTGGCTGCGCTCACCACGCATCACGCCGAACACTGTCAACCCTATCGTGAGGTGCTCCAGGCGCGCGGCATCGACCCGCAGGCGCCGTTCACACTCGAATCGCTACCCTGGCTGCCGGTTCGGCTGTTCAAGCTCTACGAACTGCGCAGCGTGCCGCGCGACACGGTGATGAAGACGCTCACCTCGTCGGGCACGACCGGCCAGATGCCTTCGCGCATCCATTTGGACAAGACCACCGCACGACACCAGACGATGGCGCTCGTGAAGATCATGCAGGAGTTCCTGGGCAAGGCCCGCCTGCCGATGCTCGTGCTCGATCACCCGTCGGTCATCAAGGACCGCAGCAGCTTCTCCGCTCGCGGGGCAGGCATTCTCGGGCTCGCCAACTTCGGCCGCGACCACACTTATGCGTTGCACGACGACATGTCGCTCGACTGGGAGACGGTGACGCGCTTTGCCGAACGCTTCGCCGGCCAGACCGTATTTCTTTTCGGTTTCACCTTCATGGTGTGGCAGTACGTGGTGCGGCAGCTTGAGCAGGCCGGGCGAACGGTGGACTTGAGCGGCGGGATTCTCGTCCACAGTGGCGGGTGGAAGACCTTGCAGGATCAGGCCGTTGACAACATCACGTTCAAGCGGCGGCTTGCCGCGGCGACAGGGATCACGCGGGTCCACAACTTTTACGGCATGGTCGAGCAGGTGGGCTCGGTCTTCGTGGAATGTGAGGCCGGCCATCTTCATGCTCCTTCATTCGCGGACGTCCTGGTCAGGCACCCGCTCACGCTGGCGCCGCTGTCCGGACGCGAGGCCGGACTGATCCAGGTGATCTCGTGCCTTCCCAGAAGCTACCCCGGGCACAGCCTGCTGACCGAAGACCTCGGAAGCGTACTTGGCGAAGACGACTGCAGCTGCGGACGCAGCGGTCGCTACTTCTCGGTCCACGGGCGCCTTCCGAAAGCCGAGCTGCGTGGCTGCAGCGACGCGCAGGCAGCCGAGGCTCGAAGGCTTGCCGCGTGAGACGTAGCGGAGCCGACGTAGCGGAGCCGACGTAGCGGAGCCGTTCGCTGCATATTGCCTTCTGCTCGAAAAGAAGGGCCGGAAGCGGGCTCCCCCGCTTCCGGCCTGTACCCGGCACCAGCGAAAGACGTGGTGCAAGGCTGCGCAATTCATCAGGTCAATGCGCTTCCACCGCTGCCTGCCGCATTCGCAGATCCAATCAGATCCAATGCAGCAGGCAGGGTTCGACGATTAATTACTGATTATTGTCGAACATGGTTTTGGTTTCCTCGGCGAAATAGGACGGCACCGAGTGGCCGCCTGTGGCACGAGGGCACCAGACCACATTCTTGCCCGAGTCGCATCCCAAGTACAACTGGCATCCGTTGTTACCCACCGTGATGACGTTCTGCACAGAGCAGTTGTTCCTCGACAGGAAGATGTCCCGAGCCGCTTCGCCCTCCGAGATCAAGTTGACGTTGTCGTCTTCCGCGTGGAAAGCAATGGCTGCAACCTTGTACGTAGAAGTATTGCATCCGCTCTTCAACGCTCCCGCCGCAACCGAGATTCCGCGGAAGACATCGCCCATCTCGCAGCCGATCGCGTTCGACATCATTCCGCCATAGCTGAAGCCCACTGCATACACGTGCTGCGTGTCGACGCAAAGCCCTTGCTTCACGGTGTCGAGGATGCTGCGGACGAAGTGAATGTCGCGCCCATCGGTGTTTTTCCACCCGGTCGCGTCCGGGAGGTTCGGGTCGCTGTCTACCAGACCCTGCGGCGAGACGTATATCGCGTTGTCGCCGTACTGTTGCTGCATCCCGAAGAATCCGTTAATGGCAACATCCCATGCATCTCCCCAGCGTGGATGGAAAGC
This sequence comes from Burkholderiaceae bacterium, assembly GCA_035719405.1. Taxonomy (GTDB): domain Bacteria; phylum Pseudomonadota; class Gammaproteobacteria; order Burkholderiales; family Burkholderiaceae_C; genus CAMLIZ01. The sequence goes on along the minus strand of DASTGE010000831.1, from coordinate 495 downwards.
AAAAATCACCTTGTACGGTTTGGTTGAGTCATAGGTGCTTGGAACAAAGAGGACGTATTTTCTTTGCACACCATCCACTTCCATCCAATACTCGTTCGTGTAGATGTTCTGCTGTGTGCCGCATCCAGCGCTTCCGCCCTCTGGTGGCGTGTAGTCGAGGGCGTAGGCCTTTCGATCAGTCGCCGCCACGTGCACAGCGCTTACACTTGAATCGACGCTGTGAATTGCACTGCCCGTGCTCGCCATGGGCGTGCTTGTCGCGGTGTCGGCGGGATTTCCTCCTCCGCCACAAGCCGCGAGAGTTGCCGCCAGAACTGCCCCCAGAATACCCCGATGGAAGAATTTCATCGCTTCGTCCTTGGTAAGGAAAATCAGAACCATGGCCCCACTACTGCTATCAGCCATCCCAACACTCGAAAGGCATCTTCAGTGCCCTTTCGGTCTTGTCCCTTCCTGTTTCTGATTGTTATTAGGGGCAAACTTGAAGTCATGACT
>DASTGE010000830.1:0-5398 GCA_035719405.1 Burkholderiaceae bacterium | reverse complement strand
GGGTGCTGGCGTTGTTCGAGCGCGGCCGTGCGGCATGGGGGCGGCTGCAGCCGGTGCTCGACGAATCCTTGTCCATCGACGACCACGGCGCGGTGCAAACCGTTGCGACGGGGCCGCTGCAGCTCGACGGTGTCTGCTTTGCCTATCCGGCCCAGCCCGCGCCACCCGCTTCTCCGCCACAGCCCCCCCGTCGTCCCGCGGTGGACCGCGTCTGCCTTCACCTGTCGGCAGGCCACACGCTCGGGCTGGTCGGTCCCACCGGTGCCGGCAAGTCGACGCTGCTGAAGCTGCTGTTGCGCCATCATGCGCCCGATGCCGGCGCCGTCGCCTGGAACGGCGTGCCGCTGTCCGACTACCGCCTTCATGCATTGCGCGGCGCGATAGCGTGGGTACCGCAGGAACCCTTCCTGTTCTCGGCCTCCGTGGCGGAGAACATTGCGCTCGCCGCGCCGGACGCCTCGCCGGAACAGATCGAGCATGCGGCGCGGCTGGCCGCGGTTCATGACGACATCCTGCGCCTGCCTCAGGGCTACGCCACGCCGGTGGGCGAGCGCGGGGTGACGCTCTCGGGCGGACAACGCCAGCGCGTGGCCATCGCGCGGGCGCTGCTCGCCGACGCGCCGCTGCTGCTGCTCGATGACGCGCTGTCGGCCGTGGACACCGAGACCGAGGCACGCATCCTGAAGCACCTGAAGCAGGCGCGGCAGGGGCGCACCGCCATCATCGTCAGCCACCGTCTGAGCGCCGTCGCGGACGCCGATCTCATCGTCGTGCTGCGTGACGGCCATGTCATCGAGCAGGGCCGGCACGCCGAGTTGCTTGAGCGACGCGGCTGGTACGAGCGTCAGTGGCGCTATCAGCAATTGCAGGCAAGCCTGGATGCCGTCTGATTCAGACTCGCTCTCGGCCCCGTTGACGGCTGCCGACGACAAGCAGGCCAGACGACGCACGGCGCGCGAGGCACTGACCCTGCTGGTGCGTGCCGCGGCGCCCGAGAAGGCGCAGCTGGTGCATGGCCTGATGCGGCTTCTTGTCGCGGCCGGACTCGAGGCCGTGGGCCCCTTGATCGGCAAGGCCTTCCTCGACACCTACCTGCTCCCTCATCGCTCCGACCTGCCGGCCATGGCGGGCCTTCTTGCCGGCGCGCTGCTGGCCGGCTCCATGGCCAGCTGGCTGCGCTACCTCCAATTGGTGCGTCTGGCCGGGTTGGCCATGCGCTCGGTGCGACGCATCCGCGAGACGGTTTACGCCCACGTGCTGAAGCTGCCGATGAGCTTCTTCGACCGCGCCATCACGGGCCAGCTCGTGAGCCGGGTGACCAACGACACGGAAGCCGTGAAGACGCTGTACGTGCAGGTGCTGTTCGTGATGCTCGACAGCCTGATCGTGCTCGGCGGTGCCATGCTCGCAATGGCCTGGCTCGACTGGCGGCTGATGCTGATCGTCGCGACAGTGGTGCCGGCCGTGTTCGGCATCGTGCTGCTGTACCAGCGGCTTTCGGCGCCCGCGGTCACGCGCACGCGGGAACTGCGCAGCGACCTCAACGCCCAGGTCAGCGAATCGATCGCGGGGATGTCAGTGCTGCAGGCGAGCAATGCGGCCGGGCGTTTCGCCGAGCGATTCGAGCACGCGAATGCCGCGCACTACCGCTCAAGGCGGCGGGAGCTTCGGGCCAATGCCTGGCTGTTGCGACCCGCGCTCGACCTGCTGAACGTCCTGCTGCTGGCGATTGTCATCGGCGTGTTCGGGTTGCGTGCCCAAGGCTCAAGTCTCAGTGCACTCGAAATCGGCGTGCTGTACGCCTTTATCAGCTACATCTCGCGCGTCGTCGAGCCGCTGATCCAGATCACGATGCAGTTCTCTCAGCTCCAACAGGCGATGGTCGGGGCGTCGCGCGTCCACGCGCTGCTGCAGGAGGCTGAAGCGCCCGCGCCGAAAGCCGACGCGGCCGTCGATGCGGGTGCCGTCTCCATCCATGGCCTCGATTTCGCTTACCAGCCCGGGGTGCCGGTGTTGCACGGGCTGCAGCTCGACATTCCCGCGGGCAGCTTCCACGGCATCGTCGGCCATACCGGCAGCGGCAAGACAACGCTGCTCGCGCTGTTGCTGCGTTTCTATGCCGCGCCGGCCGGATCGATCCGCATTGACGGCGCGCCCATCGAGTCCATCAGCGAGGAGAGCTTTCGAGCCGCAATCGGCCTGGTACCACAGGAACCCTTCCTGCTCGCCGTAAGCGCGCGCGAGAACATCGCGATGGGCCGCGACTTGAACGACGCACAGATCGAAGCCGCGGCGCGCGCGGCTCATGCGCACGGGTTCATCACACAGCTGGAGCGGGGCTACGACACTCCACTCGGGGAAGGCGGTGCGAGGCTGTCTGTCGGACAGAAGCAACTGGTGGCAATCGCGCGTGCCCTGGCCGGGCAGCCCCGCATCCTTTTCCTCGACGAGGCCACTTCGCACATCGATTCCGACACCGAACGCATCGTGCAACGTGCGCTGGACGCGCTGCAAGGGCGCGTGACGATCGTCGCCATTGCACATCGCCTGTCCACGATCCGCCATGCAGACCGCATCGTCGTCCTGAACCACGGTCGCATTGCGGAGTCGGGCACCCACGCAGAGCTCATGGCGCGGCAGGGCGGCATCTACCAGCGGCTGTACCAACTCCAGCAACTGGAGGAATGATTCCAAAAGGCAAGTCTCGCCCTGCACCTGCCATCGCCCTCCGGCTGATCAGCATCGACTCACGCGGGCACCAGGAGACTGCCGCGAGGCCCGTAGGACTCGAGCACACGATCGGCGACCCGCTGCGCCCGCCCCTGCCAGCAAAGCGCGACACAGGCGCCGCCAAAACCTGCGCCGGTCAATCGGGCGCCGTAGACATCCTTGTCCGCCTGCAGCAAGTCAACCAGGCGATCGAGTTCGGGAACCGAGACTTCGTAGTCGTCGCGCAGGCTGTCATGTGAGGCGTTCATCAACCGGCCGAAGCCGGCCGCATCGACGCCCGCGATCGCGCGCAGCACACGGTTGTTCTCCGACACCACATGCCGCGCGCGCCTGCGCAACGGCTCCGGCAGTCCCTCGACCCGCACCGGATCCCTCACGTCGCGCAAGGCACCCACACCCAACGCGGCAGCAGCGGCCTCGCACTGCGCGCGCCGCTCGTTGTAGGCGCTGCCAGCCAGGGTGCGAGACAGGCCGGAGTCGAGCACGAGCACCTGGGTACCCTCGGGCAGCGGCAGCAGCCGCCGTTCCAGGGTCCGGGTATCGAGGAACAGCATGCTGCCCGTGTCGGCCAGGCTGGAGGCCATTTGATCCATGATCCCGCAACGCACGCCCGCATCCTCGATCTCGGCGCGTTGGGCGATCTGGGCGATCATCACATCGTCGAAGCCCGCGCTCAATTGAAGCAATGTGCGCAACGCGCGCAGCGTCGCGACCTCCAAAGCCGCGCTTGACGAAAGTCCGACTCCGATCGGCACGTCGGAGTCGACATGGATCTGCAGCGCGGGAACGCGCACCCCCAGCACACGCAACTGCCGCAGGCAGCCGTAGACATAGCGCGCGAACTCCTCGGCCGGCAATGCGTCGAGGTTGAACTCCGACGCGCCCTGCAGCTGCGCGGCATACAGGGTGCAACGGTCGCCGGGAATCGGCCGAACCGACACCCGTGTTCGCTGGGGAATGGCCGTGGGCAGCACGAAGCCGTCGTTGTAGTCGGTGTGCTCACCCAGCAGGTTGACCCGGCCCGGCGCCTCACCAATCGACACAGGATCGCCACCGAACACCTCGGCGAAGGTCTTGCCCGAGCGCGTCATCGCGAATGCTCCTCCCCGTCGCCGAGACTGACCGGCACGCGCTGCAACTCGGCGGCCTTCTCCTCCGGCAACGCATCCATCGCGAAAAAGCCTGCCGCCAACTCGGTGCCCGCGAGGTACTTCAGCCGCTCCGGCGTGCGATACGGCGGATAGAACTCCGCATGCAGATGGGCCTCGGGGTGCGGCTGGCCATCGGTCGGTGCCTGGTACCAGGCCATCAGGTAGGGCAACGGACGTTGCCACAGGCCGTCGTACTTGAGCAGCAGCGTCTTGAGCGCACGCGCGAGATCGGCGCGCTGCGCGTCGTCGAAGTCCGCAAAGGTCTCCACCGGCTCGATAGTCGCCACCCATGCCTCATACGGGTAGCGCGCACACACAGGGACAAAGGCCACGGCATGCGGGCCCCGATAGAGAACCCGCGTGCCCTCGTCCAGCTCCCGCCGAATCAGGTCGGCCAGTGGCCCACGCCCGTGCTCCCGATGATGGGCGACGGCCTGCTCCTGCATGCGCGCAGGCACAGGCGGAACGACCGGGTAAGCATAGATCTGCCCGTGCGGATGATGCAGCGTCACGCCGACCTCTGCGCCGCGGTTCTCGAACGGCAGCACGTACCGGATCTCGTCGAGCGCGCCGAGTTCAGCGGTGCGATCGGCCCACACCTTCAACAGCAGCTCGAGGTGCCCGAGCGGCAAGCGCCCAAGCGACGAGGTGGGATCCTGCGTAAAAACCACGACCTCGCACTGGCCCGTCGATGGCAAGGTCGGCACGGCGAGCAATGGAGGATCGTGGGCCCGCAGTGCCAGCGAGGGAAAGCGGTTGTCGAACACCGCGACCTCCCAGTCCCCTGGCGGCAGTTCGGTCGGATTCACGGGATCGCGCGTCACCGCGAGCGGGTTGTACTCGGGCGGCGGCAGGAAGGTGCGGCTCTGTCGATAAGCGGCATAGGTAATCCACTCGCCTCGCAGAGGGTGCCACCTCAGATGGGGATTGGGGTCCAGCGGATCGGGGAACGGGCTGGGCACGTTACCGGGCGCGGCGAACGGTCGACGCGCGTAGAGGCGCAACGAGCGACCGTCGGGCTTCTGGAGCAGGAGCTTGTGCAACCCCGCCATCTCACACCCCTCCAGGGATGTAAGTACGCTGCAGCCGCGTCGCCTGGGCAATCTCCTCGATCGGAATCTTCGGCGTCCGGTCCGCACTCAGCAGCCCGTTCGCCTCCTGGAAGGTGTCGGCGAACTGGGTGTAGCAGAAGCCTGAGAACAAGGGAGTGTGGATGACGACCTCCAGCAGCTCGCGGTACATGCGTGCAAATTCTTCATCGCTGCGCGCTCGGGTATAGCCCCAGGTCTGCCTCACACCCGGCTCCGGCTTCTTCACGTATGCGATGCCGCCGAACTCCGTCAGCATGATCGGCTGGCCACGATGCGGATAGCCGTCGAGCGTCAGGATCCGCCCGCCGGGCCGCCGCCGGTCGAACAGCTGCTGCGGCGCCTGCTCGCCGGCATACCGTTGCTTCAGATGGTCGATGTTGGCGTCGTAGTCGTGGATGCCGATGATGTCGGTCGCGCTCGATTCCC
>DASTGE010000829.1:0-8768 GCA_035719405.1 Burkholderiaceae bacterium | reverse complement strand
AGGCCGACAGACATGCGAGACCGTTCAGTGGTGGAGCTGCAGAAGCGTTTCGATGTCGACCTCGTGCAGGCGCAGCGCGTCGCCCGTTCGGCGCTCTGGCTCTACGACCAGATCTGCGCGACATCGGAGCCGGCAGACGAGCTGCGGCGGGAGCTGGGCTGGGCAGCGGTGCTGCACGAGATGGGCATGCTGGTGTCGCACCACGACCACCATCGCCACAGCGCCTACCTGCTTGCGCATGTCGATGCGGCGGGCTTCTCCCAAAGCCAGCAGCGACGCCTCGGAGCGCTCGTGCTGGGGCAGCGGGGCGGCCTGCGCAAGTGCGAGATGGCACTGACCGACCCGGTGTTCGCGCGTCAGCTGCTGTGCCTTCGGCTTGCCGTGATCGCATGCCATCGACGGGACGATCCCGATATGCAGGGATGGCGCCTGCGGGTTCGCAACGGCACCGCAGAGCTCGATGTCGATGGGCAGTCGACGCCCGATCCGCGCACTCAATACCTGCTGCGCGAGGAGGCCACGCGCTGGGAGCGATCACCCTCGGTATCGTTCAGGCTGCGTGCGCTTGCCAACGGCAACTCGGCAGCGCTTACAGCATGTCAGGTGAACGCACGGTGACGACTGTCACCGACGCCTCGCCCTCTTCGGGATCGCGCGAACGCAACCACCACACGCCAGCCTTTTTGATGCGCCACGGCTCGGCAGCGCCGGGTTCGATCTCGCCGACAAGCAAGGCCGCCGTCACGCCCAGCGTCGGCTGGTGGCCCACGACGAGCACCGGCTCCCGCGACTCGCTCCAGCGCGCCGCAGCGAGCAGGTCCCGCACCTCGCGCCCCGGCCCGAGAGCATCGACCGTCTTGAACTTTCTCTCCAGTGCCTGGGCCGTCTGCTGCGTGCGTCGCGCGGGGCTCACGAGAATCCGCGTCGTCGCGGGAAGCACCTGGTTGAGCCAGTCGGCCACACGCTTGGCCTGACGTTCGCCCTTGGGCGTGAGCGGGCGTTCGAGGTCGTTGATTCCCTCGGTCGCGTCGACGGCTTCGGCATGGCGCCAGAGGATCAGGTCCATGATCAGCGTCCCTCAAGTGGCTTCGGAGTAGCTGACCATCAGCGCCTGTTGCGCGCTCAGGCCCTCGTCGGAGCCCGCCCGGCGATACTGCCCGTCGGCCTGCAGTTCCCAGGCATCGCGGCTGTCGTGCAAGTAGGGCACGAGGCATTCGTCGATCAGGCGCTGGCGCAGGGCAGGCTGGCGCACTGGCCATGCAAGTTCGATCCGCCTGAGCATGTTGCGGCTCATCCAGTCCGCGCTCGAAAGGTACAGCACCTCATGCCGCTCGCTGTCTCCCCAGCGGAAATAGAAGATCCTGGAGTGTTCGAGGAAACGGCCCACGATGGACCGGACGCGGATGTTCTCGGTGAGTCCGGGCACCCCCGGAGGCAGTGTGCAGGCACCCCGGATGATCATGTCGATCCGCGCGCCGGCCTTCGATGCATCGATCAGCGCGCTGATCAGGGCCACGTCGGTCAGTGCGTTGCACTTGACGACGATGCGTGCCGGCCGCTTGCGACGTGCGGCATGGGCGACCCGGCCTATGAAGTCGAGCATGGCCGCATGCAGGCCGAAGGGTGCTGCCAGCAGATGCTTGAGCGGCCGCATGGCGGTCAGGCTCGCGAGCTGATGGAACACGGCATCCGCGTCAGCGGCAAGGTCCGGCTCTGCGCTGAAGTAGCTGATGTCGGTGTAAAGCCGTGCCGTCTTCGCGTTGTAGTTGCCGGTGGAGACGTGCACATAGCGCCGCAGCGCCTCGTGTCCCTGTCCCGATCGTTCGCGCCGCGTGACGAGCAGCAGCTTGGCGTGCGTCTTGAGTCCGACGATGCCATAGACGACTTGCGCGCCCACTGCCTCCAGCCGTTCGGCCCAGTTGATGTTGGCCTCCTCGTCGAAGCGCGCCTTCAGCTCGACGACCGCCATCACCTCTTTGCCGCGACGCGCCGCCTCCAGCAGCAGTTCCATCAGCACGGACTCCGCGCCCGTTCGGTAAATGGTCTGCCTGATGGCGAGCACATCCGGATCCTCCACGGCCTCGCGCAGGAACTGCACCACCGGCTCGAAGCTCTCGAACGGATGGTGCAGCAGCAGGTCTCCCTCGCGCAGGCGCTGGAAGATGGAGCCGTGGCGGGGCAGGCTGTGCACGGGCCAGCGCGGCTCGAAAGCCGGGAAGCGAAGCATCGGCGCGTGGGCCTGGTCGATCAGTTCATTGAGCCGCACCAGGTTCACCGGCCCGTTGACCCGGTAAAGGGCCGGCTCCGGGAGGCCGAACTGCTGCAGCAGGAAGGACGACAGCGCCTGCGGGCAGGTGTTCACCACTTCGAGACGGATGGCCAGTCCGAAGTGCCGGGTGGTGAGGCCCGAGCGCAGCGCATGGCGAAGATTGGTCACATCCTCGTCATCGACTTCGAGCTCGGAGTCGCGAGTCACGCGGAACTGCGAGAACCAGGTCACCGTGCGTCCGTCGAACAGGTCCTGCAATTGCGCGCGGATCACGCTGGACAGCATGACAAAGGCTTGTGCGCCAGCCGAGATGGAATCGGGCAGCCGGATCACGCGCGGCAACACCCTCGGCACCTTCACGATGGCGATCGAGTTTTCGCGGCCGAATGCGTCGCGCCCGTCGAGCTGAACGATGAAGTTGAGCGACTTGTTGGCCACCTGCGGAAACGGATGCGCGGGATCCAGACCCATCGGGGTGAGCAGGGGCCGCACCTGCGTCTCGAAAAAGCGCGCCACCCATCGCCGCTGCGCCTCGTTGCGCTGCCCATGGCTGAGCACGACGATGCCGTGCTGCGCGAGTGCCGGCATTACCTCGTCGTTGAACAGCGCATATTGCTCGTCCACGAGTTGATGCGCGGCCTGAGCGATGGACAACACATCGCCTTGCGAGACGCCGCTGCCCGGCTGGTGCGCGGCTTCCATGAAGTCGGCGAAGCGGACTTCGAAGAACTCGTCGAGGTTGGAGGAGACGATGGTGATGTAGCGCAGCCGCTCCAGCAGCGGCACGTCGCTGCGCAGTGCCTGCCTGAGCACCCGCCTGTTGAACTCGAGAATGGAACGTTCCCGACTGAGCAGAGGCGGCGCCGTCACGCCAGCGACCGCAATGGCAGCAAGTTGACTGGAAGATTCGATCTGGGTGGCGGCGTCCATTCTCCCGAGGATATGACGGTTCGAGGCGCCGATGGTGGCGCGTGCGGGCCGAACAATCGAATCTGACAGACTCCTACGCGGCAAAGAAGCGTCTGCGGCAGCCCCCGGGCATTTGTTGAAGGCGAAGCGGGCTGGGAAGGCTGGCAATGTCACAGCAATTCGCTCATCGGACTCCCTTGCTTGACATTGAATGCATCCGATCGTTTCTTGGCGAGGCGACGGGATCGTGACGCGGAGATGACAGCGTCATGAACGCGGCTGCACCGGGTGTGCCGCAGGCCGGGGCTTCGTCAGCGGCGCGATCTGGCCAGTCGCGGCCGTCCTCGGCGCAGAGCTTCGAACGCGAGTCCTGCGACCGAGCCGGCCGCCAGTGAGCCGACGAGCTTCAGCAGCGGATTGCTGCTCGACACCGAGGCGACGGCAGGCCTTGTTCCGGTCACCGCGGCGGGAATGGATACCGTGGAAGGCGCCGAGGATCGGGTTTCTTGCTTGACGTCGGCTTTGGCGCCGGAGGTTGCATCCGGCTGCTGCTTGCGCGAGCCCACGGCATGGGCATAAACGTGGGTGAACTCGGCGCCCAGCAGGAAAATCTGCGCCGAGTAGTACACCCAGACAAGGATGACGGCGAGCGATCCTGCGGCGCCGAAGCCCGAGGCGACCGCACTCTTGCCGATGTACAGGCCGATGAGGTACTTGCCGATCGTGAACAGCAATGCGGTGACGGCGGCACCGATCCACACATCGTGCCACTCGATGTGCACTTGAGGCATGAAGCGGTAAATCAGCGCAAACAGCGTCGTCACGATGCCGAAGCTCAGGGCAACGTTGATGGCTTGCGCAAGCGTCTCGAGGCTGCCGAACATGCCGCTGGACCATTCCCCCAGAGCGGCGATCGCGGCGCTCACGGCCAACGACACCAGCAGGAGGAAGCCGATCGCCATGATCATGCCGATCGACAGCAGTCGTGCGCGCACCCAACCCCAGATGCCGGTCGGCATCGCTTGTGGGGGCGCCTTCCAGATCCGGTTCAGATCGTCCTGCAATTCAGCGAACACGGTCGTCGCACCCACCAGCAGCAGGACCACGCCGGTGATGGTGGCGATGAGGCCCTTCCTGGGCTCCGACACGCTTTGCAGCAAGCCTTGAATGGCGTGCGCGCTGTCGCGCCCCACCATGTCGCCGATCTGGGCGACGATGGCCCCTTGTGCGGCCTCGCGCCCGAAGACGAGCCCGGCCACGACGATCACGATCAGCAGCAGCGGGGCGACCGAAAAGACGGTGTAGTAAGACAGCGCCGCGCCCATGCTGGGCGCCCGATCATCGATCCAGTCGCTGGCCGCCTGTCTGGCCATCCCGAAGTACTTTCGCCAGTCCATGCCATCGGACTCCTGCAGCAACTCTGCCGCACGCGATGCAATCGGGGTGCCGGGCGGTGCGTTGCCATCAGGACGACGGCTGCGGCTTCGCCTTCTCGCTCCACAACACGCCGCCTGTGGCCCAGTCGTGGCGGGCAACGTCGTAGAAGAGGATGTCGACTCCGTCGGCACTGCCGCCCAGAACGCGCACGCAGGCGTCGGTCAGCTCGTGGGCAAGGGCAGCCTTCTGCTCGGGCGTGCGGCCCTCGAAAAGTTCGACGCGTATCGTCGGCATGAGGATTTCCTTTCATTGGAGTGGCGAGCGAGGGAGAGCGCGGTTGCGCGCTGATTGTCAATGCGCCGCCGAGCGCGCTTGCAACAGGCCTTTTCGCCGCTGCGTAACCGCCTTCGCATAAACGGACACGAGAAAGTGCGGAAAAAGGCATCGTATCGAACTGAAGTTTGTCGCATCCCACACCAAAGAAAGGAATTTCAGCCATGAATCCAATCTCCCTGTATACCGATCTCGCCTATTTGTATAGGAGCAATCCGGGCCAACATAGATCCGCCGGGATGTACGGGGCAGATGACGATTTTTCGCTCTCCGGTCTAGGCGGTTCTCAGCAGATGGGACCGAACATCCAGCAGCTGCTGATGGCGATTCTGCCCCTGCTCTTGTCCCCGAATGACGGCTTTGGTGTCGGTCCTGCCTCCAGATCCGGCGGCAGGGGAGGCGGCTCCCGTGGAGCCGACATGGGCATGTTCGATCCAAGCATGGACATGTACGGCGATGGATCGGACCCGTTCTCTTTCATGGGTGGCAACGGCGGCGGCGGCATGCCTCCCATGCCCCCGATGAACCCCGTCACTCCGATGAACCCTGGCAGCGGCTACGGGTGCGGGCCTGCGCCCGCTTGCGGCTCATATCCGTCTGTGGGTGGCGGCTCGAATCTGCACAGTGTGGATCAGGCGGCAGCAGCGACGCACCCCACCTTCCGTCCCGTGCTGCGCGGCGACGAGGCTCAGAAGGACGCGCAGATCAAGACGCAGGGCGATTTCGGCCGGGCGGCTGACCAGGTGGCGCGCGAGTATGGCCTTGATCCCAACGCATTCCGCGCGCAGCTGCAGGCCGAGACCGGCTGCTTCACCGGCAACTTTCGCGACGCCATGAAGCACGAGGGTGATCTCGACCGCCGCGGCGACAACAACACCTCGATCGGCCTTGGCCAGATCTCACGCAAGTACCTCGACGGGCGCGAGTGGTCGAGTGGCGGCCCTGGCAACCCGCGTGTCGGCGGGCAGGTCGTCACGACGCAGCAATACATGAACAGCCCGACGATTCAGCTGCGCATGGCCGCGTCGAACCTGGCCCAGCGCGCCGCCGACCATGGCGGCCTCAAGCAAGGCCTGGCCTATTACGTGTCCGGCAGCGACAACCCGAACCAGGGTTGGGCCCGAACCTACATCGAGAACGTCAACAAGTTCATGAACGATCCGAGGGTGACGGACGTCGGCCGCTGAAGCTCAGCGCTCCACTCGCTTGTCCTCAGCCTGCGCCAGCACCTGGCGCAGCTTGTCGACGTCGACCGGCTTGGTCAGGTGCGCGTCGAAGCCGGCGGCCGCGGTCCTGGCCCGGTCGCCGGCCTGCCCGTAGCCTGTCATGGCCGCGATGAAGACGGTGTGTGCCGACGGCAACTCGCGCAGCCGCTGGAGCACCGAAAAGCCATTGATCCCCGGCATGTTGAGGTCCAGAAGCACGACGTCGGGCTGGAACTGCTTGCACACCTCGACGGCCTGGCTTCCGTCGTAGGCGGCCCGGGCGTCGTGGCCCAGCAGACGCAGCACCGCAGTCATCGTGTCTGCCGAGTCGCGGTTATCGTCGACCACCAGTGTGCGGTGTCCGAAGGCTCCCTCGCGTTCGTGGCCAGGCTCGGCGCTCGACGCCTCGCCCTCGCTGCCCGGCGCACCGGGCAGGCGCACCGTGAAGCTGCTGCCTTGCCCCGGACCGGCACTGCTGGCGGTCAAGGTGCCGCCATGAATTTCTACCAGCGTGCGTGCCAGAGTCAGTCCGATGCCAAGACCGCTGTTGCCGGTCGCATCGCCGGTTTCCTCTTGTGCGAACAGATCGAACACCCGGCCGAGCGCCTCGGCTGACATGCCGCGGCCGCTGTCCGTCACCTGCGCCACGAGCGAAGGGCCTTCACGCCACGCAGATAGCTGGATGCGGCCACCATCGGGTGTGAACTTCGCGGCGTTGTTCAAGAGGTTCTGCAATACCTGAACGAGGCGTGTCTCGTCGCCGATCGTCGACAACGGATCGGCGGGTACGTCGACCGCGAAGCGATGGCGTCGGCTTTCCATCAGCGGCCGCGACCCTTCAGCGCTGCGAAGGACGACATCCCGGAAGCTCACGCGCTCGCGCTTCAGCACGATCTTTCCGGTGACGATGCGACCCACGTCGAGGAGATCGTCGACCAGTCTCGTCAAATGGCTCAACTGCCGGTCGATGATGTCGCGCGCGCTTCGAAGGGGAGGGGAGTCGAGGGTCTCGAGCTGCATGATGCTGATGGCGTTGCGTATGGGTGCGAGCGGATTGCGCAGTTCGTGCGCGAGCATCGCGATGAATTCGCTCATCCGCCGCGTCGACTGTTCCAGTTCCGCGAGCCGGCGGCGCTCACTCATGTCGCGAGTGACCTTCGCGAAGCCGCGCAGGCTCCCCGCCTCGTTGAACATCGGGGTTACGACCACGTTGGCCCAAAAGACGGTGCCGTCCTTGCGCACGCGCCAGCCTTCGTCCTCGTATCGCCCGTCTTTGAGTGCCACCTCGACCTCGCGCTTGGGCATGCCGTCGGCAATCGCCTGCGCCGTGTAGAAGACCGAGAAATGCCGGCCGATCACCTCGGCGGCCGGATAGCCGAGGAGCGCCCGGGCGCCACTGTTCCAGCTTTGGATGAGACCCTCGGGGTCGAGCGTGATGATGGCGTAATCACGCACGCTCTCGACGAGCAGGCGGAAACGCTCCTCGCTGCGCCTCAGCGCCTCCTCGTGCGCACGCCTTTCCGTCAGGTCGCGCGTGATTTTCGCGAAGCCGTAAGTCCTGCCCTCGTCGTCGCGCAGCGCAGTGATGATGACGTTGGCCCAGAAACGCGTTCCGTCCTTGCGAACACGCCAGCCCTCGTCCTCGAACCGGCCCTGCGCCTCAGTCCGCCGCAGTTCCTCCTGTGGCCAGCCGCTGTCGATGGCATCCTGCGTGTAAAAGACAGTGAAGGGCAGACCGATGATTTCGTCGGGTGCATAGCCCTTGATCTTCTGTGCCCCGGTGTTCCAGCTCGTCACGATGCCGTCGCGATCAAGGGTGAAGATCGCGTAGTCTTCGACGGCGTCGACAACCAAGCGAAAGCGCTCCTCGCTCTGTCCGAGCGGCATACCTGCAATTGCCGTGGCCCGACGCTCCTGTGCTGGTACCTGCAAGCTCAAATTCCTTTCGCCCCTCAGCCCGGGCGACTGAAGTTCAACTCTGAGATGAGGGCGTATGGAGCCTCGGCCGCTCCCGAAGAGCCCCTCCGCTACAGCGGCGCAGCGGCAAGCCATGTGCCTACGCCCGTCGCGTTGCCTTCAGGTGCGAAGCGATTGGGCGACGTATCGCCTGACGACGGGTGGCTGTTCACCCTGGTGAAACGCGAGCCGGCGGGCGCGCAGCTGCACGTCGGCCGCCGTGACGCGGTCGAAGCGCCTCAGATGCTCGACCCAGGATTCGTCGACGAAGTATTCGATGTAGCGTTCGGGCTGCGAGGCGTCGCGGAACAAACCCCACGAGAGGGCGCCCAGCTGCAAGCGGCTGCGACGGCTTTCTTCCATCACGTGGGCGAACGCTTTTGCATCTGCTTCCCGCACGCAGTACTCGACCGTGACCATGACAGGCCCGTCGTCTGGCTGCACGGGGATGGTCGCCACCGGTTCCCGCAAGACCTTCTGCGGCGTGAAGTCCATCTCCTCGATCCCCTGCACGCGCTGCCTTCGCAGAAGCAACGTGGAAAGCAGGGCGCTGCCGGCTGCCGTGAGCATGCTCGTGGTCAGTGTGGTCATGCTCGCGACCTGACCCCACAGTGCTGCGCCGGCAGCGCTTCCGCCCATGAGCGACATCTGGTAGATCGCCATGCCGCGCGCGCGCACCCAGTCGGGCAAGGCGAGCTGGGCGCTGATGGTGAGCGAAT
>DASTGE010000828.1:0-6443 GCA_035719405.1 Burkholderiaceae bacterium | reverse complement strand
CGACGGCCTGCCCACCCATCACTGCCGCCCGCATTTCGAGGCATGTCGGGTCGTCGACGAACAACGCGATGAACGCCATGTCGACGCGCAGGATCGCCGCCAGCGTACGCACGAGATCGGCGAACACCGAATCGCCTTGCGCGCTCGAAACGGCAAGCGCCGCTTCGCGCAGCGCCTGCGCGAACGCCTCCAACTCAGCGCTCCTGGAGGAGGATGGCAACGATGCTGCGGCGGGCATGCGATGAGTTTAGGGGCCTGGCCGTAGCATTTGCATCGGGCTTGTATCGCGCAGGTAGCTGCATGGCAATCACGCTACCGGCGAATGCCATCCCACCCTAGACTCCGGCTCATGCCGGCCATGCCGCCCCTGCCCTCCTGCACCGAACCCGATCACTTCGCACAAGCGCTGCTGCGCGATTCCGAGGCGTGCCTGCGCGCCATCTTCGATGCCGCGGAGGATTCGATCTTCGTGCATGACTGGGACAGCGGCGCCGTGCTCGACGTGAACACCAAGGCGTGCGAGACATGCGGCTACCGCCACGACGAGCTGTGCGGCCTCTCGCTGGCAGACCTCTGCTCGGGCGTGCCGCCGTACACGAAGGACGATGCGCTGCGGAGGCTCGCGCGCGCCCGCCAGGGCGACTGCCCGCCCTTCGAATGGCAGCGCCGCAACAAGGACGGCAGCCTGCATTGGGACGAGGTTCGCCTGAAGCGGGTCATGTTGCGCGGGCGGCCGCACATCCTCGCCTTCGCGCGTGACATCACCGAACGCAGGCAAGCCGAGGAAGCCCTGCGCGCACGCGAGGCGCAGTACCGGGTCGTGTTCAACGGCTCGGCCGACGCGCTGGTGCTGTGGGACAGCAACGTTCGCGTCGTCGATGTGAACCCGGCGTTCACGCAGATGTACGGCTACCCGCGCGAGGAGATCCTCGGCCAGGCGCTGGACACGCGCATCGGGGGCAGCGCAGGCGTCGAAGAGCGCCGTCGCCGCATCCGCCTCGCCCTGGCCGGCGAGGAGCAGCATGTCGAGATCGATGCCAGGCGCAAGAACGGCGAGTGCTTCGAGGTCGAGCTGCGCTACCTGCCAGTGGTGTACCGCAACGAGCCACACGTGCTGGCGGTCGCACGCGACATCACCGATCGCCGCGAACGCGAGCGCGCCCTGCAACGCAGCGAGGCCCGGCTTCGCGCCACGGTGGAGGCCGCGTTGGACAGCGTTGTCGGCATGGACAGCGAAGGCCGCATCCTGGAGTTCAACGGCGCCGCCGAGCGCTGTTTCGGTTATCGGCGCGAGGATGTGCTCGGCCGCAGCCTGGCCGAGGTGATCATCCCCGAATGCTCGCGCGCCGCGCACGAGGGCGGGCTGAAGAGATTTCTTGCGATGGGCCACGGTCCCTACCTGGGCCAGATCGTGGAAACGACTGCGATGCGGGCAGACGGCAGCGAATTCCCGGTCGAGCTGGCAATCAGCGTCGGGCAGGCGCCCGAGGGCAACATTTTCGTCGGCCACTTGCGCGACATCACGGCCCGCCGCGAGGCCGATGCCCGGCGCAACGAACTCGAGGCGCAGCTGCGGCAGGCGCAGAAGATGGAGGCGATCGGCCAGCTCACCGGGGGCATCGCGCACGACTTCAACAACATCCTGACGAGCGCGATCGGCTATGTCGTGCTGGCCATGGAGCGCGCGCAAGGACTGGGCGACGCGCGGCTGGTGCGCCAGCTCGAGCAGGCGCACATCGCGACGCAGCGCGGCCGCGACCTGGTCGCGCAGATGCTGGCGTTCGCGCGCCGGCAGCGCACCGAACGCCGCATGATCGCGCTCGCCCCGGTGGTGCGTCAGGCGGTGCAGCTGCTGCGGTCGACGTTGCCGTCGACCATCGAGATCGACAACCTCCAACTGGACAGTGCGCTTGCGGAGGCGGCGCCCCAGGTGCAGGCAGACCCGGTGCAGCTCGAGCAGGTGCTGTTCAACCTGTGCATCAACGCGCGTGACGCGATCGAGGGCACCGGCCGCATCGGCGTCCAGCTGCGCGAGGCGCAGCCCGGGACCTGGCACTGTGCCAGCTGCCGCAAACGCATCGACGGTGGGGCCTGGGTGGCCTTGAGCGTCGCCGACGATGGCTGCGGCATGACGGCCGAGGTGCTCGAGCGCATCTTCGATCCCTTCTACTCCACCAAGGAGGTCGGGCGAGGCTCGGGGATGGGGCTGGCGATGGTGCACGGCATCGTGCACGACCACGCCGGCCACGTGCATGTCACAACGTGCCCGAGTGCGGGCTCCACGTTCACCGTCATGCTGCCGGCATTTCGCAGCGCTGCCGATGTCACCCACCCGCATCCGCAGCAAGCCGTGAAACCTGCGATGACGCAGCTGCGCGGCCGTGTGATGGTGGTCGAGGACCAGCTCATGGTCGGCGATTACATGGCCGAACTGCTCGAAGGCTGGGGTCTCGACGTGGTGCTCCAACGCGATCCCCGGACGGCGGTCCAATGGCTTGCGAATCCCGAGCACGCGGTTGACGTGTTGATCACCGACCAGACGATGCCCGGAATCACGGGAATCGAACTCGCGCAGCGCGTTGCCAGATTGCGCAGCGGCCTGCCGGTAATCCTGTGCACCGCCAATTCGACCGATGTCGATGCGGCCGCCTTGCACAGCTCCGGTATCCATGCGCTGCTGGGCAAGCCCATTGTTCCCGAGACACTCAAAGCCCTGTTGAGCCGCCTGCTGCAACAGCAGGCCTGAAGGCAGCCTGAAGGCGGCCGGGCCAGATCGCCGTCGACGTCATCGTCGACGCACAGTCCCGAACCTCCGCGCCGGCGCCGAAAGTTCATCGTCCCGTTCCGACCAAGCCTCAGCTTGAGGTTGCAGCTTGAAGCAACACTGAACAAGTCCCCCGCACGCCGGGCAGCACCGATTGCATGCAACATCGCGTGATGTATGAACACGACATTCATGACATCTCGCAGCGGCTGGACAGACTGCCCTGGTCGCGCTGGCACTGGCGCATCGTGCTCTCCCTCGGAATCGCATGGGTGCTCGACGGGCTCGAGGTGACAATCGTCGGCTCGGTCGGCAGTGTGCTCGCGCGCAGTGACACACTGGGCTTGAGCGCATCGCAGATTGGATGGGCCGGCTCGCTCTATGTCGGCGGCGCGGTGCTGGGAGCCCTGATCTTCGGCCGGTTGGCCGACGCGCTCGGCCGCAAGCGCCTGTTCCTGCTGACGCTGCTCGTGTACATGGGCGCCACCGTCGCCACGGGCTTGTCCACGGGCTTCGCAAGCTTTGCGCTGTGCCGCTTCATCACGGGAATCGGCATTGGTGGCGAATACGCGGCGATCAATTCGGCCATTGACGAACTCATTCCCGCACGGGTGCGCGGACGGGTCAATCTGGCAATCAACGGCAGCTTCTGGATCGGAGCGGCCATTGGCGCCGCCCTGAGCCTTGTCCTGCTTGACGAGCAGGTGCTGGGACCGCAGCAAGGCTGGCGAGCCGGCTTCCTGCTCGGTGCCGCGTTGGCGGTGGCCATCCTGCTGGTGCGCCGCCATGTGCCGGAAAGTCCGCGCTGGCTCGTGGCGCACGGCCGGGCAGACGAAGCGCAGCGTGTGATCGCGCAGATCGAGCGCAGCGTGTACGGCAACGAAATGCCAAATCGATCACCCGCCCGGGTCGTCGATGCCAGCATGGCCCGCCCGCTCAAACCACTGCCGACGCTCGGCGAAGTCGCACACGCGCTGCTGCACCGCTACCGGCAACGCAGCGCCGTCGTCTTCGCACTCATGGTGTCGCAAGCCTTCTTCTACAACGCGATCTTCTTCACCTATGCGCTGGTGCTCACGCGCTTCTATGGTGTGCACGATGCCGAGGTCGGCCTCTACATCTTTCCGTTCGCAGCCGGGAATGTGCTCGGTCCTCTGCTGCTCGGCCCGCTGTTCGATGCAGGACGCAGGGTGATGATCGCGGCCACCTATGCATTGTCGGGTGCCGCGCTGGCAGTCTCGGGCCTGGCCTTCCTCGGCGGGCTGCTGGATGCCTTCACGCAGACACTGGCCTGGTCGGCAGTCTTCTTCCTCGCGTCAGCTGCCGCCAGTTCGGCCTACCTCACGGTCAGCGAGGTGTTTCCACTTCAGATGCGCGCCGTGGCCATCTCGGTCTTCTATGCATTGGGTACGGGTGTCGGCGGCTTTGCCGCACCGGCGCTGTTCGGTACGTTGATCGAGACCGGCAGCCGCCGCAATGTCTTTGCCGGCTACGTGGCGGGAGCCGCGCTGGTGATCGCGGCCGCGGCCATCGCGTGGAGGTATGCGGTCGATGCCGAGCGCAAGCCGTTGGAGCAGATCGCGCCGCCGATGTGAGGGAAAGGGGCGCTTTACTCCCTCTCCCGTCTACCTCAGGCGATCGCTGCCGGAGCACGAGGGCCTGGAATGGCGCACCGCACGCGGGCGGGAACGTGGCGCCGCGTCGTGACATCGAATGTCCGAAGTCGTCACAAACTCGATGGAACACACAAGGGAAACCTCATGAAGCCTCGCCTCCTGCTCATCACCGCCGCGCTCGTCGCGGCTGCATCCACGCCGATCGTCCACGCAGCGGGTCCCACCGACCCGCAGATCGCCGCCATCCTCGTCACCGCCAATCAAGTGGACATCGATGCGGGCAAGCTCGCCGAGTCCAAGGGGACCTCGAAAGAGGTGAAGGACTTTGCCAGGCTCATGGTCAATGACCATACCAACGTGAACAAGTCGGCCTCGGACCTTGTGCGCAAGCTGAACGTCAAGCCCGAAGAGAACCCGACCAGCGAGAGCCTCAAGAAGGGCGGCGACGAAAACCTCGCGAGCCTGCGGAAGCTCTCCGGCGCGCAGTTCGACAAGGCCTACGTCGAGCATGAGGTGGCCTACCACCAGCAAGTCATCGACGCGATGGACAAGACCTTGATTCCCAGTGCGGGGAACGAGGAACTGAAGGCCCTTCTGGTGAAGGTGCGCCCGGCGTTCGTGGCCCATCTGGAGCACGCGAAGCAGCTGCAGGCCAAGCTGGGCAAGAGCAGTGGCTGAGCCGCGCACGGCGCCTATGGCGGCCAGGGTTTGCACCCTGGTCATGATTGCATTGGCTGCCCTCGCCGACGCGATTCCTGCAGAAAGCTCGCGGACCGTGGCAATGGACGGCCTTCAATTCGTGCCGGCGTTGCTGACAGTCAAGCGCGGCGACGAGGTGCGGTGGGTGAACAATGACCTCGTCGCCCACACCGTCACCCTGCGCGGGGTGTTCGATTCCGGCACCATCGCGCCGGGAAAGTCCTGGTCGCAGGTAATGCAACGTGCGGGCCGGTACAACTATGTGTGCACGCTTCACCCGACAATGAAGGCTGTGCTGGTGGTCGAATGACGACGCGATGAACCAAGCCGCTGCAATATCTCCCCCGCCCTCCGATGAGGACGATTCCGTGCTCGTGCGCCGCATCCTCTCAGGTGACCGGGCGGCCTTCGCGCGAATGATGCGTCGATACAACCGCCGGCTGTATCGACTGGCCCGCTCCGTCCTGCGCGACGATGCCGAGGCCGAGGACGCGCTTCAGGATGCGTACCTGATGGCGTACCGTCGGTTGCATCAGTTTCGCGGAGACTCGATGCTTTCGACCTGGCTGTCGCGCCTCGTGATGAACGAGTGCCTGGGCCGCGTGCGACGCGACGCGCGGCGCAGCCGGATCGTGCCCATTGGTCCCACGCCCGTTGACATGAACTTCGACAGCCCTGTACCGGACCACGGCGACACACCCGATCAAGCGCTGGTTCGCACCGAAATTCGCAGCCTGCTCGAACGCAAGCTCGACGAATTGCCCGAAGCCTTCCGCACCGTGTTCGTCCTGCGCTGCGTGGAGGAGTTGAGCGTGGAGGAAACGGCCGCTTGCCTCGGCATTCCGCAAGCCACGGTGCGTTCGCGGCATTTCCGTGCCCGCAGCCTGTTGCGGGAGTCTTTGGCACGGGAGATCGACTTGGCCGAGCGCGACCTGTTCGAGTTCGCGGGCGCGCGATGCGATCGCATCGTGGAGCGCGTACTCCGACATCTGGAAGGCTGACCCGCCCACAACCGCGGCGGGCGCCGGAGCGCCTGCCGCATCGGGAGCGGTTCAAAGAACAGTCACGCGATCAGGGGAAGCTGAAGTTCGTGGTGACGCTGGCACCGGCCCCGACGGTGATCGGACCTGCAGTCTTGACAGCACCTGCCGAGGTCGACACCAGGCTGTACTTGCCGGCGACAGCGGAATCAGCCACGAAGGTGAGCGATGCGGAGGTGGGGCGCGAATGCCGCCACAATGTTCCCACCCCATTTGTCCTTTCCCATCGTGCTGGCTACGCCGAACTTCGACTTGCCGAGTCGAAGCGTCTGAGCAGCACCTCGATTGCTGCCGCAAGATCGGTATCCAGTCAGAGGTGGATCG
>DASTGE010000827.1:0-2474 GCA_035719405.1 Burkholderiaceae bacterium | reverse complement strand
GTACATAGCTCGCTGCGCCCCCCGGCGATACGGAAAACTCACCCGGAGTCGTCATTTGGGCGTGTGCGGCGCTGATCACCCCGTTCACGGCGATCAAGGCAAGTGCCCGCTTTGAACGGGATACTCCCACTCGGAACATTGGGTCATTTACCCAATTGAATGAATGTGGTGCCACGCGCCAGAACGCTGCGTAAAACAACACCCGGGAAGTGCTGCGCCGGCGACTCGTCGTCGTAATAGGCGACAGCAAAAGCGACGCGCGCGACAAAACTCGTGCCCAGCAAATGACGACGCCGCGCACAACGGCCTTCAACATGGCGTTCCCGAAATCGATCTATCCGCTCAGGCAGGCGCCATTGCGACGCCCGCCACCCACCTGTCATCAAACAGCCATTGACCGGGCGCACAGCAGACGTGATTGTTGCCGGCGACCAACTCCACAAGGAAGCCCTCACGGAAGGGGATTGCTGACTCGCATCAATAGATGTAGCTGCAGACACAAACCGCCGAGTCGGCTTGGAAGGTCGCAAACTTCTCGTGCTGCTTTTCCTGATGACGTCGCGCTTGCAATACGCACGCTACGAAGTCGCACCCGTGCTTCGATCCGTTCCAGCCTGGCGTGCAGCCTACAACTGCCTGGCCACTGGTACCAGCTCGCACCCGATCTGGTGATTCATCTCCAGCGACGGCTGCGGTGTCGACGGCATGCCCACCACCTGTGCAAGCTTGCCCGCCACGGTGACGTGCGGCGGAACCGATCGCATGACAACGCTTCCCGCGCCGATCTTGGCACCATGGCCGATCTCGATATTGCCCAGAATCAGTGCGCCTGCACCGATGAGCACTCCGGAGCGGACTTTCGGATGGCGGTTCCCGGTGTCCTTGCCCGTGCCGCCCAAGGTCACGTTGTGCAGAATGGATACGTTATCCTCGATGACTGCGGTCTCGCCCATCACGAAGCCATGGCCGTGATCGAGGAGGATGCCTTGGCCGATGCGTGCTGCGGGATGGATGTCCACACCAAGCCGCTCGGACACAAGACTCTGCAGATTGCGCGCAATCCGCCGGCGACCGCGGTGCCACAGCCGATGGGCGATCCGATGGGCCGACAACGCGTGCAGCCCCTTGTAGTAGAGCAAGGGCTCCGACGCGCCGCCACACGCAGGATCCCGCTCACGCACCGCTTGAATGTCGGCTTGAACGGCGGCGGAGATGGTGAAGTCGTCCTCCATCGACTCACGAATCCAGGTGCGCAGCTGCTGCACATCGAGCGGCCCGCCTGCAAGCTTGCCCGCGATGACATGCGCGACCGCGGTCTCGAAACAGCGATGCTGAAGAATCTGGTCGTGCAGGAACGGCTGCAGTCCCGCCTCCTGGTTCGCGGCCTCGATTGCATCAGCGCATATGTCTTCCCAGAGTGACGGCAGAGGTGGAACCGGCCGCATGGCGAGGTGCAGCTGCTCACGTTCGGCGAGTTCCCTCATCGCAGAGTCGCGGATGCAGTTCATGTGCAACGTCTCCTTTGGGTGCTCAGGCTCGATGTTGACGAACAAGGGGTCGTTTCCGTTCCTCTGACTTAGGGACGTGGGGGGCGATATCCCAAGGGTTAGGTGGCAGGTCGGCAGCCCAGGGGCCGGACCGGAGATCGCGTTGCGAGGAACGACACGAGCGGATTCATGATGACTCTTGAAGGAGCTGCAGTGCTGCAATTGGACCCTTGAGCTTCATCCGCTCCCAGATGGGAAATGTCCGATCGGTAGCCTTCCTGACCAGGGTTGTCCGTACAGATTCCCTGAACGTGCGAGGTCAATGCATTCCAGCCGCTTTGGGAGTGACCTTAGGCGCGACCTTCGCGGCCGCATCCTTTGTCGCTGCAGCCTGCTGATTCACCAGGTAAGCCTGCAACTGCTGTTGCACGGTGGCGGCCGGCTTGGCGGAGGTCTTCGTCGTGCTGCCGCCCGGATTCAGCGTGCCGGTATTCGGTGAGTTGACGCGGCCACTGCCCTGACCCGGGTTCGTGCCGTCGCCCAGTCCGGAACGGTTGTCCTTCGAGGCATCCTTCTTGATGGTGACGTCAGCCTTGGGGGGCGCATTGCTGGTAGCGACACTCTTGGTTGCGGCGGCCGCGGCAGCGCCTGCCGTGCCGCCGACGGCCTTGGCGAGGGAGGCGTTCTCGATCCTGGCACTATCGACCGTTTGCTGCGGCATCGCCGATGGCTGATTCCGCACGCCGATGACGGCGTCGTTGAAGTCACGGTCGCCACCGCCCCACAAGTCTTCGAAGCCGATCTGCGTGCTGCCGTCGCTTCCTTGCGTGCTGCGCGCATGCACTTGGCCGTCGGCATTTGCGTCGCCGCCGCCTGTGCGGAAGAAGTTGCCGTTGCCGTTGTCAATGCCGAACTGAATGTTCGTGCCCTTCGCGAAGTGGCCAATGTTCACCTGGCCGACCTGGTCGTCCACGCCCAAGTAGTGCT
>DASTGE010000826.1:0-17912 GCA_035719405.1 Burkholderiaceae bacterium | reverse complement strand
GCCAGCAGCACGAGCAGCACCAGCGCGAGACGGCGCGCGGTGGGCAGCGCTTCTAGGCAACGCTGAACAAGTCCCTCGCGTGACGCGCATCCCCGCTTCGGGCGGTCTGCGGCGTTGCAAATACTCGCCATAGCGACGGCTATGGCTCCGTTTTGCGCCTTGCATCCCATCCCGAAGCGTGGCGCGTGGCATCGCGGGGACTCATTCGGCGTCGCCTTCATGGTCGTCCTCCTTGTAGTTGAGGCGTTCTGGGTACGTTTGTGAAAATGGATCAGGACTGCTGTCGGAACAGTTGTTGAAGCCCGTCCGAGGTGCGGTTGGCGATGTTCGACGTGAGCTGGCAATGGAACATGAATTCCTGGCAGCGCATCGTCAGGTTCACCATCTCGCTCGGACTCATCTCGCGGCCGGCTGCTTGCGACGCTTTCGCATCGGCAGCCAGGTGCGCGGCCTCGGTGTTGATGTGGTCGAAGGGCTTCATCAGCTGGCGCGCGGCCTCGGCGGTCTGCTGCACCGGCTGCGCCTGCAGCGTCGCGCCGGCCTTGGCCAGCGCGCCGTTGAAGTGCGCAACGTCGGTCAGCGAGACGCCATAGCCCGCGTGCACCGGCGCGCCAGTGGCGCCGCCGGCACCCGACGATGCCTGCGCGAGAAAGGCGGTGGCGATCTCGACGTTCATGGCGGCATCACTGCTTGCGTGCCATCGTCTCGAGGCCGGAGCCGACCGACGAGATCGCGGTGTGCGAGCTGTTGGAGAGGAAGCCCATCTTCAGCGACTGCGTCGTCAGGTCGGTGATCGCGGCCGGCGTGTCGTCGCCGTTGGAGATGGCGTCCGACTTCTGCTGGATGAGGCTGGCCTGCTTGTCGAGCGTCTGGCCCCAGGCCTGCGCCATGGCTTCGAACCATGTGCCGCTGACCTTCTTGTCCGTGCTCATCGGCGCGGCGGCCACGGTTGACATGAGGGGGTTGAGGTAGCTGCTGTTGTCCATCGGGTGTCTCCTTGCGGGTCCTGTGCAGACTGGGTTGCGGGTGGGGGATCAAAGGTTCAAGTTCATCGCCTGGCCGTCACGCTCGAGCGTGACGCGCTGTCCTGCGATGGCGGTGATGCGATGGCCCGAGGGCAGCAGCGAGCCGACGAAATAGCGCGAGCCATCAGCCGTGACCAGGTAGGCCGGCTCGCCGGGGACGATCGAGGCGATGCGCTTGTTGGGGTCGTCCATGACAGGCGGAGCGGGCGGGGGCGGCGGCGCGGCATGGTTGCGAACGACGAGCTTCTCCAGCCCGCGCACGTCGCGCCGCACGGCTTCGGTTGCTTTCGAAAGCCGCTCCGCATTGGACTCAGAGGCGTCTGCCACGACCTGTCCGGCTCCCTGGGACGTCGCCTGCACGGAAAGACCGTTGACGCGGAACACTTCGGTCACGTCGCGTGCCAAGGCCTCGTCGACCTGCACGTCCACGAGCGCGGCGAAGCGGTGCTCGGCCAGCCATTGGTCGAGCTTGGTGCGTTGTGCGAGCGTCGACAACCGGCCGCGCACGACGATTCGACCATCGGAATCGCTCGCTGTCGTGAGCGATGCGAACTCGCTTGCGCGCAAGGCACCGGCCAGCGGCATCGCGACGGGAGGCACATCGGGCACGGTGGGCGTGAAGTAGCCGTAGATCCACAAGGTGCCAATGCCGGCGAGCGCGAGGGTGAGCGCCAGCGGCACGAGCAATGAAACTTTCCGACGTTCAGTCGGTGCGTCTTCTTCCGATTCGCCTTCCGCGCCCTCCTGAGAGGCGGCGTCGTCTTCGGACGGCTCCTCTTCCACGCGGTTCCATTCAGCCACGCTTGCAAGCCCGAAGGCCACGACACAGCCGCCGACCGTCAGCGGCATGTGCATGGTCCACGGGCACGTCGCACCGGCTTCGAGCGTGCGGCCGTCGAGCTCGGCCTTGCCTTCGATCACTTCGAGCAACGAGCGCGGCAGCGCCGGTGTGATGCGGATGCGGGCGTGTGGCTCGCCGCGCAGGACGATGTCCGCGCCGTGGCCTTCGCCGCCGATGACCAGGACGGTCCAGTTGCCACGCTGAAGCGGCGCGTTGGCGCCGGCCTGCGGGCCCTGAAGCACGCGCAGTTCGATCTCGTCGTTCGAGGCATCGGGGGGAATGAGGAAGGGTTCCATCGTCATCTCATCGCCGGTTGCTGGTGGGCTTGATGGCGTCGAGGTCGAGCTCGACGGAAGGCTCCTGCGGCGGCGCAGGGCGCGGCGCGGGGGCTTGTGCGGGGGTGAGGGCGACCACCTCGGGCCGCGCCTGTGAGGAGGTGGGCGGCGTCGATTGCGTACCGGCATTGACGACAGCGGTGCCCTGGGCCGGGGCTTGAGGCGCGGGTGCGGGCGCTGCGGGGGGCGCGGCCTTCGCCGGTGCCGGTGCTTGCGCTGTCGTGCTCGCGGGCCTGGAGCCTGCGAGGCGCGGCGTGATCAGGAACATCCGCTCGACCCGCGAGGCCGTCTTGGTCGTGTTCTTGAACAGGCCGCCGATCACCGGCACATCGCCCAGCCCGGGCACCTTGTCGACACTGGTCGCGACCTGGTCGCGCACCATGCCGCCGATCAGCAGGCTCTCGCCTTCGGCGATGAGCGCCTGGGTGTTGATGGTCGAACGCTCGACCACGGGGATCTGGTCGACCTGCCGCGGCGTCAGCGCGCCATCCTCGACATTGACCAGCAGCTTGATGCGCGTGGAGTCATGATCGCGGAACACATGCGGCGTGACGCGCAGCGACGTGCCGGCGCTCACGTTGAACAGGTCGACATCGCTGTGGCCGGCGACGCGCACGTAGAAGGTCGAGGTGTTGTCGAACAGCGCCTCGACGTTCGATAGCGTCACCACCTGCGGGCTCGACACGACGCGCGCCGCGCCTTCGGCCTGCAGCGCGCGGATGCGGGCGATGAACTGCCCGACCGAACCCAGCACCACCGAGGCCACCCCCCCCGGTCCCACGGGCGACACCGCGCCCGCGAAGCCCAACGAGTTGCCCGCGTTGCTGAAGCGCCAGTCCACGCCGAGCTCGCGCATGCGGTCGGTGTTGACGTCGATGATCGTGGCTTCGATCTCCAGCGACTGAGGCTCGACATCGAGCGCAGCGATGAGCTGCTCATAGCGCTGCAGCCGCTCGGCCACATCGCGCACGATTACCGCATTCAGCCGCGGCTCGGCTTCGATGGTGACCTGACGCGGGTCGTACACCGGCGGCGGGGTCAGGGCCGCTTCCTGTTGCTGCTGCGCCTGGACCTGCTGCATGGCCGCCGTGCCGAGCGCGGTGACGAGCGTGTCGACCGCGGAGTTCGACGCTCCGGCCTTTTCGCGGGGGTTCACCTGCACGCCTTGCGAGGCGAGGCCTTGTCCCTTGAGCTTGGGCTGTGTCGGCCGCAACGCGATGTCCTGTGCGTTGGCACCGGGCGAGCGTGAGCCGACGAGAGAACGCAGGATGGAGGCCACGCCGGGCACCACCACCTGCCGGCCGCCGAGCATCGTGGTCGTGTCCTGCGCCCATGCATAGCGCAGGTAGAACACGCGGAAGTCGAGCTGTCCGGGCGCGGGCGGGGCAGAGGCAGCGGCCTTCTGTGCTTCGGCGGCGCGCAGGATCTCCTCGACCTGATCGACGAAGCGCTTGGTGCCGACCGCGATCACGCCGCCGCCGGTGGTCTCGCGAAGTGTGTTGCGGGCATCGGCCAGCCCCAGGTCGGCGACTTCACGGAGCAGGCGGTCGGCCGCGCCTCTGGAGACCGGAAAGGTCTTGGAGACAAGGTCACTGGCCGAAACCACATGCATGGCCGAGCCGTCGTAATAGGGCACGAGGTTGTAGACGCGGGCAATGTCACGCAGCACCTTCTCGGCCGGCCCGTTGAACGTGCCGTTGACGTTGCCTGCAAGCTGCGCGCTCACGACCGCAGGCACGTCGACTTGCCCGAAAAGGTTTTGCAGGAAGGTGCCCACGGGTTGCTCGCGGGCCGTGATCGACACGTTGCGCGAGGCGTTGGGCATGGGGGCGGCGTGCAGGGCGGTAGCGACGGCGCAAAGGGTCGCGACGGCGGTGCGCAGGGCGGCCCTCACCCCAACCCTCTCCCGGATGGAGAGGGTGAAAGATGCGAGGGAGGGGAGCGGGTTGTTCATGCGGTCTCCAGCATCGGGGCGGGTGCGGCCACGCGATCGAGCACGTCGAGCTGCAGCGTCGGCATCAGCTCGTGGTAGGACAGCACCGGCGTGTCGAAGCACTCGGCCTCGATCAGCCTGCGCACATGCCAGCGGATGTCGACGGGCGTCAGCAGCGCCTTGGCGTTGTGGCGCGAGACGGCATCGGACAGCGCACCGCTCACGCGCTGCGCCATCTCCGGATCGAGCGCGAGTTGCGACACACCGGCGCTCACTCGCACCGCCTGGCGCAGCATGTCTTCCAACGCAGGTTCCAGCAGCACGGCGCGAACGCAACCCGACTCCGCCACGCAATGGCTGATCTGGCGCTTCAACGCGATGCGTGCGAACTCCGTCAGCGTGTGCGCATCCTTCTCGCGCTGACCCACTTCGGCCAGCGCTTCGAGGATGTCGCGCAGGTTGCGGATCGAGACGCCTTCGCCCACCAGCCGGCGCAGCACCTCGGCCACGCGCTGCAACGGCAGGGCACGCAGCACTTCCTTCACCACATCGGGGATGTCGTTGGAGGCGCGGGTCAACAGGTTGGTCGCCTCTTGCGTCCCGACGAACAGCGGCGTGTTGCGACGAAGCGCAAGCCTCACGGCGTCCACCAGGCCCTGAACCGCATCGCCGGGCGGCAGCTCGCCGGTGGCGATCGGCACCTCATACGCAAGCAGTTCCCAAGCGCCGGGTTCGGCATGGGCATGCACGTTGACGCGCGGCAGTGCCAGGCCGAGCGTGAGCTGAAACTCGTCGAGCAGGCCTTCCAGCGCACGGGTCAGCGGCTGGCGGGTGTCGTCGCCGAGCAGGGCCTGCGGCACGCACAGCAGCAGCGGCACGGAAGGACGCGCCTGCGGCAGCGCCGTGGCAAGCACCTGTGGTGGCGCTTCGAGCTTGCCCATGAGACGGCGCACGGTGGGGTTGCGCATTTGCTGGATGCGTTCGCGGATCGCAGGGGTGAGCAGCGCGCCGGCGGTCAATGCCATCAGTGCTAGCACGAAGAACGCGCCCACCGGAAAGCCGGGCACCAGCGACATCAGCATGCACAGGGCGCCCGCGACCAGCAGCACGCGCGGCTTTGCGCTGATCTGCTTGCGGATCGCGTCGCCGAGGTGCTTGTCTTCCTCGTCCGTCGTGCGGGTCACGATGAGCCCGGCGGACATCGCGCCCAGGAGCGCGGGCACCTGCGCCACCATGCCTTCGCCGATCGTCAGGATCGAGTACCGGGTGATGGCGGTAGAGATGTCGAGGTCCTGCATCATCACGCCGATCGCCAGACCGCCGAGCAGGTTGATCACGATGATCACGATGCCGGCAATCGCATCGCCCTTGACGAACTTCATCGCGCCGTCGAGGCTGCCGTGCAGCTTGCTCTCCAGCTCGAGCGACTTGCGGCGCCGCTTGGCTTCGTCCTTGTCGAGCAGGCCGGAGCGCAGGTCGGAGTCGATCGACATCTGCTTGCCCGGCATCGCATCGAGCGAGAAGCGGGCTGCGACCTCGGCCACGCGCTCGGCGCCCTTGGCGATCACGATGAACTGCACGACGGTGATGATCATGAAGACCACCAGGCCCACCACCAGATTGCCGCCGGCCACGACCTTGCCGAAGGTGTCGATGATGTGACCCGCCTGCCCGTGCAGCAGGATCATCCGCGTCGTCGCGATCGACAGCGACAGGCGGAACAGCGTGGTCATCAGCAGCACGCTCGGAAAGACCGAGAACTCGAGCGGCGATCCGATGTAGATGGCCACCAGCAGCAGCATGAGGCCGGAGGCGATGTTGGCGGCGACCAGCAGGTCGATCAGCCACAGCGGCAGCGGCAGCACCATCAACGCGACGATCGCGACGATGCCGGCGACCAGCACGAGATCGCTGTAGCGCGAGAAGACGTTCTCGCGGCTGGCGGAGGCGCTGCGGAAGTAGGCGGAGATGGTCATGGGTGTCTGGTGTGGTGGATGGTTATTCGATGGTCCTCACACGTCATCTCCCGCTCCCCACCTGCGGCCCACGCGCCAGCAGCGTCCCGTCCGCCGACACCTCGAACTCCGAGCGCAGCCGCTCATACACCGCCATCACATCGCGCACATAAGCCTGGGTCTCGCGATACGGCGGGATTCCGCGGTACTTGTCGACCGCTCCCTCGCCCGCGTTGTAGGCCGCCAGCACCAGCGCCAGATCGCCGCCGAAGCGCGTGCGCAAGGTTCGCAGATAAGCCGCGCTCGCCTGCACATTGACATCCGCATTCATCAGCGAACGCTCCGGGTTGTCGACACCGAATCGACGGCCGGTGGCCGGCATCATCTGCATCACGCCGCGTGCGCCTGCCGGCGACACCGCATTGGCGTTGTGCCGTGACTCCACATGCGCGATGGCATGCAGCAGCAGCGGGTCCAACTCGTAGATGCGCGCCGCCGCGTTCAAGGCCGGCGCCACCGACAGCACACGCAAACCGTCGCGCCCCAACGGCACGTTGGGCGCCGGCTTGCGCACGACCGCGGCGGGCGGCGGGGCCGGAGGTTCGTCCGCAGCGGGAGGGTCCGACATCCGGATCGTCACTGACGCCCCGCGGTCGTACAGCCCGAGCTGCGCGGCCTCGCGTACCTTCACCGGCTCGGCGAACACGCCCGCGCACTGCTGCGCGATCAGGCCGAACTTGCCGGCGTCGTCGCGCGGCTGGGCCTTGGGGTCTGGCAGCGCGGTGCTGCAGGTTTGTGCCAGGACGACAGACGTCGCGGTCGACAGGACGGCGGCGATCGCGATCGGGGCCAGCAGCTTCATAAGACTCACCTCGGACGTTGGGCTCGGTTGCCTGCTGTGTTGCAGCTCACCCTCGCGCGGGTTCAAGCAAATTAGCGATCGCTGCCGCTTCCATAGGCAGGTGGCAGGCGCAACGAGCGTAATGCGCGATGCCCCGACCTCAGCGATGAATTAGGGATCGCCGCAGCGAGGAATGAACCTGATCGGGACCAGCCGCAACTGAGCATGCGAACGCCGGATGTCCCGGCAGTCGAATCAGGACTTCAACGCAATGGCCGACAAGAACGACGGCGGCGACAAGACCGAGAAACCGACAGCGAAAAAGCTGCGGGATGCGCGCAAGAAGGGCGACGTCCCCAAGAGCAAGGACCTGACGAGCGCGGCCGGCCTCATCGTCTGGCTCGGACTCGCGGCCGGCGGCTCAGGCTATGCCGCGACGCGCATCGCGGGCTTGTTCGAGTCGCTGTTCACCACGCTTGGCAAGGGCTGGGAAGTGAGCGGCTATGCCGGCGCAGTGCGTGCCCTCGGATGGCAATCGGTGGAGCTGGGAGCCATGCTCGTCGCGATGCTCGCGCTTCCGGCCGCAGCCATCGGCCTGCTCGTGGAATTCCTGCAGGCCGGTCCGGTGCTCACCTTCGAGAAGCTCAAGCCGCAGCTCGACAAGATGAATCCGGTCGAGGGCGTCAAACGAATGTTCTCGATGGACAACCTCATCGAACTGGTCAAGGCAACGTTGAAGACCGCGCTTCTGTTCCTGATCGGATGGATGGTGATCAAGGCCGCGTTGCCTGACATGGTGGCACTGGCCCGCTCCGCCACCCGGCCGGCGGGCGCCGTGAGCGGGCTGATCTGGCATCTCACCGTGCAAATACTGGCCGTGACGCTCGCGATCTTCGCCTTCGTTGCGCTGCTCGATGTGGTCTATCAGCGTTATTCGTTCACCAAGAAGATGCGCATGAGCATCCGCGACATCAAGCAGGAGATGAAGGACAGCGAAGGCGATCCCTACATCAAGATGCAGCGCAGGCGCACCCAGCGCGAAATGGCCCAGCAAAGTGCGACACAGGCGACGCGAACGGCCAATGTGCTGGTGGTCAATCCGACGCATGTGGCGATTGCCATCGACTACGACCGCGAGACGACGCCGGTGCCCACGGTCATTGCGAAGGGCGAGGACGAACTGGCGCTGGCAATGCGGGAGGCCGCGGCGGAAGCCGGGGTGCCAGTGGTGCGAAACATTCCCCTCGCCCGCGACCTGCTTGCCAGAGCGGAGGAAGGAGACCTCGTGCCAAGCGACCTGTTCGAGGTGATTGCCGAGGTGATCTTGTGGGCCCGCGAGGTGCGCGAGGTGCTCGATGCCCAACGCCGTGGCGAAGCTTCGGCCGGCGCGCCGGCCAAGTCACGCATCGCGGCGCCCGGCGAGGACCTCACGCAATACGAGTGAACCCAAAAAGCCATTCGTGCAACAGAACACACGAAAGCCAAGTCATGGACCCCTTCTTCCAGAACCTGATTCACACGCTGCTGGCGCTGGCCGCCGTGAGCGCACTCGCCTGGATCGTGTTGCGTGTGATGCGGTCGCGCATTCAGCAACGATCCCCCGGCGGCATCCGGACGCACGACGACGCATTGCGCTTCGTTCGGGCGCTGGCCGTGGGCGCAAAGGAGCGGGTGGTCATCGTCGAGCACCGCGGCGAGCGCTGGATGCTGGGCGTGAGCACCGGCGGCATTACCACCATTGCACATTGGGCAGGTGCGCAGGAGGCGCGCGACCTGCCGGGGATTGTCGAGGCAGGCCGGCCGTGATTGCGGTCGATCCTAGCTATCGAACATCCCGACTAACAACAATTGCCTTCATCGACTTTAATTGACTTCGTCAGCGACGCGATTGCAGATGCAAAACCAGAAGCAGATGCAATCGGCGCCGCAGGCAGGAAAGACCCGCAGCGGATGGGCCGCCGCGGATTCGTAGCAGCAAGTCGGGCGCCAACTCCCAATTCACAGCGCCCAAAGATCAAGGAGATCATCATGTCGATTTTTGATGGAATTGCCAGTGTTGTCAGCGATGTGGCTCATGCGGCTGCGGACGTGGTGGGCGGCGCGGCGAAAACCGCGGCGAACCTGGCCGAAGGCGTCATGGGCGGCGGTCTGGGCAACCTCGCGCTGGACGCCCTGGGCATCGCCTTCCCGCCGCTGGGCATCGCGACCAGCCTGGCCAACGCCATCACCGGTGTGGTGGGCCAGGCGGTGAACGGAGCGGCCCAGTCCCTGGTCAAGGAAGCCGGGATGCCCAAGTTCCTGCTCGGCGGCATTGCCGATGTCGTCAAGCAGGTGGTGGGGCAGCTCACGCAGCCTTCGCACCCCCAGTGCGACCAGGGCGTGGGCCAGGCCTTCGGCGGCGACCTCAAGAGCCTGCTCGACGACATGATCAAGTCGATCACCGACCATGCCAAGCAGATCATGGACGACTGCGGCGGCGATCAGAAGGGCCCGAAGGGCAAGGGCGGCAAGCAGGGCGCGGGGAGCTGGCTCGAGGCGATCGCCACGGCCATGGGCAAGGCAGCTGGCGAGCAGGCCTCGAAGATGGTCACCCTAAGCAACAAGCTGAGCGACCTGTCGGCCTCCAAGGCGCCCGAAGGGGCATCGAAGGAGCAGCAGCAGCAGTTCCAGGCCGACCAGGCCAAGGAGATGAACACGATCAACTCGCAATTCCAGGCCGCATCGCAGATGTTCAACATGCTGCAAAGCGCATTCTCCAATGCGATCAAGTCGATCGGCGAAGGCGTTTCGACGATGGCGCG
Source organism: Burkholderiaceae bacterium (assembly GCA_035719405.1). Lineage (GTDB taxonomy): Bacteria > Pseudomonadota > Gammaproteobacteria > Burkholderiales > Burkholderiaceae_C > CAMLIZ01. The sequence continues at coordinate 8,181 of DASTGE010000826.1, read as the reverse complement.
CAAGGGCTGATACAACAGGTATCGGCCGTGGGGGGCTGCATGGCGGCACAATGCAGCCCCCATTTTTCGGGAGTCCTTGATGGTCCGCAATCGGTTCCGCAAGCTGCGTTTCATGGGGGCGCTCGTCCTCGCGACCGCTGGTGTCACTGCTCAGGCGCAATTCAGCCCGGGCTACGGCACCTACGGGGCGCCGATGTCGAGTTTCCTCGCATCGAGCTTCCTTGCCCAGCAGGCCGCAAACAACATCATGATGGACAGCGGCGGCAAGTCGTCGTCCAAGTCGAAGCCCGCGCCTGTGCCGGCGCAGCCGCTCACCTTCAAAGAGTCTGGCGCGCCGATCGCGCCGGCCAAGATGGCATCTTCGTATCCTGAAGCCTCGCGTGCCCATGCGCAGCGCATGTTCGAAAACACGCTTGCTGCGTATCACAAGATCGAGCAGAAAGCCGGCCTGCCGCGCAACGACATGGGCGGAGCGCTCGCCACCTTCGTCGCCGGCAATTACTTCACCTGGCGCGACCAGACGGTTCCCGACGATGCGTTCAAGGCACTCGTGAGCCAGATGAATTCGTCGCTGTCGCGTGTGCCCGCATTGCGCAGTGCCAGCGATGCTGAAAAGCAGGAGCTGTACGAGCAGCTGGCGATTACCGGAATGTTCGTGATGCTCACCCGCGAAGGCTTGCAGCAGCGGGCCGATCCTCAGCATGCGGCGCAGATGAAGCAGGCTGCCAAGGGCTACCTGGAGCAGTTCTTCAAGGTTGGCCCCGAGCGAATGCAGATCGACTCGCGCGGGCTCGTGATGCGCTGATGGCCCAAGAAACACCATGAAACAAGGACCCTGACGATGTTCCAGCCCTTCGAAACCTTGTACAGCCTCTACTGTGTGGCAATACCGAGCTACGAGTGGATGCCTGTTGCGCCGCCTGCGCAGCCCACCACGCTGGAGAGCGGCGCGGATCGGTCTCCCACGCTCGAATGCCGCGTCGACGCCGCGCCGCGGCCCATGCAGCTCGTGTTCGAGGGTTTCGAATGGCGAACCTACGGCAACAGGTACTTGCGCGACAACGCGGCGTGGCAGCTGTGCACGGAGAACCGGCGCGAGCAGGACGAGGAGCGGCCGAAGGAGTCCCGGCCGATGGCTCGCGTGACTCCGCCTGCGTCTATCGGTAACGACCCTAGCTGGGATGCGCCGCAGTCGCGCGCCGCCGACGCCGCCGGTAAGCTTGGCAACGGGACGACCTGAGACCTCAGAACATCATGATCCGCATCTCCGACCTCAACCTGCAGCAGTGGGCCCGTGTTTCCACGACGCCCACCCGCAGCATCGACGCTACGGACCCGACGAGCTGGTTCGACGAGGACGGCGTCAACAGCGACATCAGCATCACGGCCGACGTGAGCCCGGGCGCCCGGGGCCTGAGTGCCGAGCAGCATGCGCGGCGCGTGCTGATGCAGCTGTGCGGCGGCGGGGGCGACCCGTCGCTGTAACGGGATCGAGAACGAAAGAGCGCCATGGCCGCATTGCTGTCCGAACCGAACTGGGTGCTTGCGGCACGGGCGCTCGTCGATGGCTGCCTCGACCTTTCCACCGACGACGAGCGCGTCGAGTTCATGGCTGCGGTCTGCGGCGGCCTGGGCGACGAGCTCTACCCGGCGTTCATCCGCGTCTTGTGGACCGTCGGCCAGCACGGCGACCATGGCGCAAAGGCGGCTGTGGCACGAGCGCTGGTACATGCCCTGCGTACCGGCCGTCTTCCTTCGGGCCGCCGCAGCGCCTGGGGCTCCAGCGCGCCGATGAACTCCAATGCCGCGTACGGCCGCACGCGCAGCCTGGGTCCGCTTGAATACCTGTGCGCCTGGTACGCGCAGACGGATCCTCCGCGAGCCTTGAGCGCGGCTCAGTTCCACACGGCGGCGCGCGCGTTGATGGAGCTCATCGCCTCCAGCCGCGAGGCGCGGCTGCTCTATTGCGAAAAGATGCTGGCCGACAGCGACGACCCGATCGGCGGGGCTTTGTCCAGGCGCACGCGGGAAGCGCTTCGCGCCCTTGCGCATGCATGGAGCGAGGGTGTGAACGCGTCGGACGCAAGCGCGAGATTCCTGTGTGCGTTGAAACAGCCGCGTGCCGATTCGCTGGCGGCGCTGGCGCGACAGCCGGCGCTGATGCGTTGACTCCTCTGCCCGAATCAGTGCTTGTGCATGATGCAATGCGCCGAGTCCCAATTGAGTCGGGCGTGAATTCCGCAAGATCAATCCGGTGGTTGGGGCCGCCTGCGGGGTCATGGTAATTGATCTCGTTTGTGCTTTTGTCCCTGGGTCGATCCCACGCGCCCTTGATGCCGGCCCTTCACCGATCGCACCCTTATGCGGCCACCGCCGCAGGATACGCAATAACCGACAGGTGCCTGACAGCTTCCCCGACCTACGATTGGACTGCAGTCGTTCGAGTTTTTGGAGTGAAGCTTGCATATCCTGCTGGTCGAAGACGATTCGGCGCTCGCGGAATCTACGGCGCGTGCCCTGCGTTCCCAAGGGTGGAGGATCGATTGCACCGCGCGCGGCGAGCCGGTGCCGCTGTCACTGAAGCAGGACGGGTACGACCTGCTGATCCTGGACATCGGTCTCGAGGGGATCGATGGAATCGAAACCTTGCGTCGAGTCCGGGAGCAAGGCTTGCAGATCCCCGTGCTGATGCTCACCGCCCGAGACGCGGTGGAGGACCGGGTGCGCGGCCTCGAAGAGGGGGCGGACGACTATCTGGTCAAGCCGTTCGCAGTCACCGAGCTGGTCGCGCGTGCACGGGCACTCGTCAGACGCAGCGAGGCACGGCGCGGCGACGTGCTTCGGATGGGAAAACTGCGGCTGGACATGAACGGGCACCGCGTGTTCGTCGATGAACAGCCGGTGCACATGTCGCCTCGCGAGCTGGGGTTGCTGCAATACCTGATGTTGAAAGCGGGCAAGGTGGTTCCACGCGACCAGCTCGTCGCCCTGGTGCCTGGCTGGCATGCCGCGACCTCGGATAACGCGGTCGACCTGCAGGTGTCGCGCCTGCGGGCAAAGGTCGAGCCTGCGGGTCTGCGCATCCGCACCGTCCGAGGCCTCGGCTATCTGCTGGAGGAGGCCCAGGCGACGTGACGTCCACATTGCATGTCGCCGGCACGCGCAACAGCCTGCGTCGTTCGTTGCTGCTCTGGCTGCTGCTGCCGCTGATCGTGCTGGTGCCCCTGTCGGCGGCGCTGATGTATTACCTCAGCGTCAGGCCGGCGCTCGATTCTCTCGATCGCGCCCTGACCGGTAATGTCGCGGCGTTGGCCGACCTGCTGTCGGAGACGCCGGAAGGGGCGGTCTCGCTCGGCATCAGCGAGCAGACGGTCAAGGCGCTGCTCACCGATCCGTTCGACACCGTGGCCTTCGCGGTCCGCGATCCCGGTGGCAGGCTGCTGCAGGGCGATTCGGCCCTGGCGGCGTTGCGTCCGGCTTTGGCGCGCGGCGAATGGCTTTTCTTCGATGCCGTGCTGCACGGCCAGCCCGTGCGCGTGGCCGCATACGGTGCCCCGTGCGATGTCCACGAGCATCCCACCAGCTGCCCGGTGCTGGTGGCAGAGTCCGTGGTCAAACGGAGCCAGGCAGAACAGGCTCTGATCGTCGGCACAGGCATTACCTTGCTGCTGCTGGCGATGGCGCTGGTCCTGTTCGGTGTCGTCGCGGTCGGCCGAAGCCTGCGGCCGCTTCAAAGGCTGAGTACCGACATCGAGCACCGATCGCTGGAGAACCTGCAGCCGATTGACGCGGCGGGCGTGCCATCCGAAGTGGCGCCATTGGTGGCCGCGCTCAACCGCCTGCTGGAACGCTTGCGCGATGCCTCGCTGGCACAGCAGGCCTTTCTCGCCGATGCCGCGCATCAGCTGCGTACGCCTCTCACGGCATTGCGCACCGAGAGCGAACTCGCGCTGCTGGAGCCTCATCCGCCCACGCTCGATGCGACGCTGCTGCGCCTGAATGCCGGCGCACAGCGCGCAGCGCGACTGGCGCACCAGCTGCTTGCGCTCGCGCGGGCAGACAGCGCGGCCCAGAACGCCGCAGCCACGCCGGTCGACCTGCGCTCGCTGTGTCAGGACGCGGCGCAGGAATGGGTCGGCCCGGCGCTCGAGGCCGGTATCGACCTCGGCTTCGAACTCGAGCCCGCGTGGGCGAGGGGCAGGGCGTTCATGCTTCGTGAACTGCTTGCCAACCTGCTGCACAACGCGATCGAATACGCCGGGCGAGGTGCGCGTGTGACCGTACGGACGTGCGTGCGGGGCGCTCAGGCAGTTCTCGAAGTGGAAGACAACGGCCCCGGAATTCCCGAGGCCGATCGCGAGCGCGTGTGGGGCCGCTTCCAGCGCGGCACCTTGGCAGGTGGCTCCGGCAGCGGCCTCGGTCTGGCGATCGTGCGCGACATCGCTGCAGGCCATGGGGCGTCCACTTCGATGGAATCGGCCCCCGGCGGGCGCGGTTTGTTGATGCGCATCGCGTTCCCGGCCTTTGCACGAGCGTCCACATCGGAGCCGGCTCGACCCGCGCCGGCTCACGCCTGGCAGGCTTCGAGCGAATGAGTGCCGATGGATGCGGCAAGGCAACGTTCATCGCGTGATCAGGCCTTCCGCTTGCGCAACGTCACGGCCTTTGTGCAAAGACCCAGGCAACCGAGGCCGATCAAGGCCAGCAAGGTACTTGACGGCTCCGGCACGGGCGACGGCGCAAATGTGACGTAGGAGTCGCTGGCGCCGCCCCAGGTCACGAGCATGCTGCCGGATTCATTGCGGCCGCTCAACACCGAAAACGACGCGGTGCGTGAATAGGTGCGCGCGTCGGTGTCGATGAAAAGGAAATAGCTTCCGGACTCGGGCGCGATCTGCCGGGATTCGGGCGCGAAGGCTCCGAAGGACCAGTACAGGTCGCCGTTGTCGCGTTGTCCAATCAGCGCGGGGGGAACATCGCCTTCGCCGTCGATGCGCCAGTTGGCGTTGTATTTCCCAGGAGCGAAGCCTTCGACGAAGAAGTGCGAGACCGGGAGGAAGGAATCGCGGTCGACCGTGACGCGCCAGTAGAAGTCATAGGTGTTGTCATTGTTGAGCACGACACGCGATCGCACGCTTCCATGCACCTGGCCGATGAATGTGCGGGGGCTGGGCCCGAGTCCCAGGTTCTGAAGCCAACCGGAGTAGGAGAAGGGCGTGACGACATCTTCCACGACAGTGCCAGCCAGCAGAGGCTCTGCCGCCAAGGTGGTGCCCGGGGAAGCGTAGATGACACCGCCCGGCGCGAGCGGCTCGGCCGCAGCCACCGGAGGAACAACTGCGGCAAGCATCAGCATCAGCATCAGCATCAGCGGGGTCAGGGGACGGGTGATCATCGCGTACTCCCAAAGCAAAGCCACCTCCATTCTTTGGCAGCGCTCGTGCCCTGGCTCTGCCGTTACTCCGTTGCGAAGGCCCGAAGGGAGCCTGATCGGCTGATCGATGTCTCCCTTGCGGCGCGGGCCTTGGGGGGGCCGGCAGCATCGGCGTGCTCAGCTCAGGCGCCCGTACCCTTTGTTGAGCGCGTGGCAGATGAACTGAAGTTGCTTGCTTCCCTCCCTCGAATGCGTCTTCCCGGAGCGGAGGTTCTCGAAGTATGCAGACCGTGGCGGCCGCGTCCCGCCCGCCTTCGCGCGAGTGCCAAGGGGGTCCGAGTCCTTCCGGTCGTGCCGGGCTGGCGGAACGAGAGTCCGGTTGATCATCATCAAGAAGTCCCCTAGTCCTTGGACAAGGTTCATTTCTACATCTCGTGAAAGTGGAAATGCTTGGACGATAGAGTCGGCCTTCGTCGTCGTCCACAAATTCCGCGAAGACACGGCGCCTGTCGCGCGCTGATGGTTCATCAGTCTTCGCGAAGTCGACGCTCACTGATGGCAGCGCTGCACAATCCGGAGATCATGGTGCCCCGCTTTTTCTTCTCTAGAGACTTTCAGAAACTCGATGAAATGGAGCTGTCGAAAATCAAGCGATGGAACAAGGCAGTGGAGAATTGGGATTCGATCGGCTTCATCAGGAAGGTTCTGCTAAAGATGCGCCAACCTCCCCCCTGATGGCAAGTCGCTCCCTCGCCGCTGAGGGGCAAGATGCCCGCGTCCTCGTTGCGCATCAGAAAAGCCAGAAGTCCCCTTTCGGAATCTCCACCCAATGCTCGCCGCCTTCCAGCGGCAATTGCCCATAGGCGCGCAGCCGGTACGATCCCAGGTGAAACAGGTGCTCCCACCGGTCGCCGAGGAACATCGACGTGACCAGCGGCAGCCGCACCCTGTTCTCGCCAGGGCCTTCGGCCAGCCGCACACGTTCCAGGCGGATCATCCCGGTGGCCGATGCACCGTTGTTCTTGCCGGCGCCGCGGGGCTCACCCCACAGGCTCCAGCCTTCGCCCGCCAACAGCGCCGCGCCGTTTCGCACCTCGGCCACCTTGCCTTCGATGCGGTTGTTGCTGCCCATGAAATCGGCCGTGAACAACGTTTGCGGGCAGTCGTACATGTCCTTGGGCGTGCCCTCCTGCTCGATCACGCCATTGTTCAGCAGCAGGATGCGGTCGGACATCGCCATGGCCTCGGCCTGATCGTGCGTGACCACCAGGGCCGACAGCTGCATCTCCAGAATCAGTTCGCGCAGCCACGCCCGGGCTTCCTCCCGAAGCTTCGCATCGAGGTTGGACAGCGGCTCGTCCATCAGGATCACGGGCGGGTTGTAGACGAGGGCCCGCGCAATGGCCACACGCTGCTGCTGACCGCCCGAGAGCTGATGCGGCAGGCGCTCGGCGAGGTGTCCGAGGCCGAGGTTCTTCAGCGCCGTCTGCACGCGTTCCCTGATCTGCGCTGTCGGTGTGTTGCGAAGCTTGAGTCCGTAGGCGACGTTGTCGAACACGGTGCGGTGCGGCCACAGCGCGTACGACTGGAACACCAGACCGAGGTTGCGGCGTTCGGCCGGCACTTCGAGGCGCGCAGCCCCGTCGTAGACGGCCTTGTCCTCGATGCGGATCGTGCCCTTGTGAGGCTGTTCCAGACCCGCGACCGCGCGCAGCAGCGTCGTCTTGCCGCTGCCCGAGGGCCCGAGCAGCGAGACGACCTCGCCTTGCTCCAACTGCATGGAAACGCCTTTCAAGATGGCGTTGTCGCCATAGGAAAGGTGCAGGTCATCGACGGCGAGCTTAGTCATGAAGCTTGACCCCGAAGCGAAGCGCGATGGCCAAGCCGATGCCGACCAGCGCGACGTTGATCAATGAGAGCGCGGCGACCATGTCGGCACCGCCCGTGGCCCAGAGCGAGACCAGCAGCGAGCCGATCACTTCGGTGCCGGGGCCGAGCAGGTACACGCCGGTGGAGTACTCGCGCTCGAAGATCATGAACACCAGCAGCCACGAAGCGAGCAGGCCGTAGCGGATCAGCGGCAGCGTCACATGTCGGCTCACCTGGCCTTGCCTGGCGCCGACGCTGCGCGCCGCTTCCTCCAATTCAGGGCCGACCTGCAGGAGCGAGCTGGACACCAGCCGCATCCCGTACGCGAGCCACACCACCGTGTACGCAAGCCAGACGCTGAAGATCGTTGCGCGCAATGGCGCCAGCGGAGGGAAGAACAGGAAGACCCACAGGAAGGCCAGGCCGGCGAGCAGGCCGGGCACCGCACGCGGCACCATCACGATGTAGTCGACGAAGCGCGACCAGCCGTCTTGCTTGCGATGCGTGGCCAGGCCCACCGCGGTGTAGCAGGCCACGGCAAGCGCGCCGCCGAACACGCCGATCAGCACGGTGTTGACGATGCCGCGCACGAGCGTCGGCTGCTCGAACACCTCGCGGAAGTGGTCCAGCGTGAGCACCGCCATGAGGTTGATGCCTTCGCCCCATTGGCTCACGAACGAGCGCAACGCAATGCCCGACAGCGGCACGATGATCGTGATGAACAGCCACAGCGCGACGATCGCTGCCGCCATCCAGCGCCACGATCCGAGCGGCAGCGGTCGTTGACGCCCCGCCTTGCCCTTGACCGTGATGAACCGATTGGCGTTGCGCAGGAGGAAGCGCTGAAGCATCACCAGCGGAAACGTCACTGCCACGATACACACCGCCACCGCCGCCATCAAGTGGTACGAGGGAGTGCCGAGCTTGTTGGTCAGCTT
>DASTGE010000825.1:0-10255 GCA_035719405.1 Burkholderiaceae bacterium | reverse complement strand
CCTTCCACGCGATGCGTCGGTCTGACCGGCAACTCCGTGCCGAATCCATCAGGTGCGGCACGCGCGTTGCCTCCCCGATGAACACGTCAACAAGGAGATGTCAGATGTCGAGCAACAACACGACCAATGGCGCGCCCTCGCAACCAGCAGGCGCAGCACAAAAGGCAAAGGGGCAGAAGGTGAGCAGGGAGCGAGGCACCGCGACGAACCACAAGAAGAATCCCGGCAAGCGTGCGCATCAGGGAGGTGGGTGAGGTAGTCATGCGTGCCTCTGGCCGCTCAATACCAACCCCTCTCCCTAGAGGTCCCTAGAGGTCCCTAGAGGTCCCTAGAGGCGGGAGAGGGGATGACGTCGCGATTCAGGTCAGTACGGCCGAACGCCGATCCACCGTTCGTGCAGCACGAACGCGAACAACGCCCACGCCATCACTCCCACCAGCACTGTCAACGCCGTCTTTACCATCGACCCTGGCGGATATACCGTCCCCGCTGCGCGATCGCGGCGCCTGGCTGCGCGAAAGCTGAACACACCCCAGGCCAGAAAGGAGCCGAACAACAGCAAATCGGCCAGCGTGCCGTTGGCCAGCAGGTGCGCGAACGCCCAGGTCTTCACCCCGAGCACGAAGGGATGGTGAAGCCGCGCCTTGATGCCGTTGCCAGGGACATAGGCGGCGGCCAGCATCACGAAGGCGATCAGTACAAGCGGAGCGGCCAGGTGGCGAGCCCATATGGGAGGCGTCCACAGGACGACAGGATGCTGCCTTGCCAGCGCGTAGCCCCACACCAGCAATGCGAAGCCCACAATGGACACCACGGAGTACAGGCCCTTGTAAGAGCCTTCCCCTACCCGCGCAATCGTCGCCTCGCGCCAGCCTTCCGCCACCATGCGGGTGGAATGCACTCCCAGGAACAATACGATCCCTGCAATCAGAACGAGCATGTCGGCCCCTCCTGCCGATACCCGGGTCCCGGATTGTGCGACGGTCGGCGCCGAAGAGGTCTTGCAACCCGACCTCTTCGATGGCCTCGACCCGCCCGCCTTTCCGCTTGGGCCCGACTTCCTGAGCATGCACGGCATTGCGTCGACGCGCGAGCTTCGCTATTGGATCACGCTGCGCACACGCCGTCAGCGCACGCGTCCATAGTCGTCGTCGTGCCGGATCCCACCGTCGGGCGGAAGCACGCGATGATCCTCCAGCCGGTTCTCCATCTGCCCGATGTAGGCCGACAAGGTATTCGAGGCCTGCTCGATCGCCAAGCGGTGACGCTGCTCCATCTGCTCGAGGCGTGACAGCAGCGTACTGCGCATTTCGTCGGATGCATGAGTGACGCGCAGCAGCTCCGCGCTCATGAAGTCTCGCAGCTCGGTAAAGCGGGAGGCCTCAGCATTGTCGGCCAGGTCGCTTTGCGCCTGCAGTTCCCTGCCCAACCGGCGCGCATCCAGCATCGCACTGCCCTGAAGGTACACGACCGAGGCCACGTACATGATCCCGATCACTGTGATCACGCCGAGCATGATCAGCCCCAACGGCACCGTCATCGTCGCGACCCCGAAATTGAGCGTGGTAGGCGTGCTGAACGTCGTCCAGTTGATCAACGCGAAAAGGCCCGTGAGCACGAGCAGCAACAGGATGGGAAGCACTCGGATGCGCATGGTGCGAAGCTCCTACACGGTTGAATACTTGCAAGGCAATTGGCGTGCCTGCGAAATTGCGGCAGCCCGGGAACAGGCATTGCCGTTGCATTTCAATTCAAATTACTCCAAGGAACGATGAAATGCCGTCTTCCCTTTCAACTCGCAGGCAGCCGCGCCGCTGGCTGCCTGTCGCTGTTGGCGCCGCTGCCGTATTGGGCGCCTGCGCGTTTGTCGTGCATCGTCAAACGCGCCGTGTCGAGCGCGAGAACCCGCCGAAGGGCAGGTTCGTGACAGCTCAAGGCGTGAGGCTCCACTACACGGAGCACGGCGCCGGCGATCACACCCTGGTCATCCTGCACGGCAATGGGACGACGAGCGAAGAGATGCGCCTGAGCCCGTTGCTGGATCAGGCGGCAGAGCGCTGGCGGGTGCTGGTGTTCGATCGCCCCGGATACGGCTACAGCGACGCGCCGAAGGGCCGCCACTGGACAGCCGGGGAGCAGGCCGACGTAGTGCATGCCGCGCTTCAGGAACTGGGGGTCCACAACCCGATCGTGCTCGGCCATTCCTGGGGCACGATGGTCGCAATGAACCTCGGCCTTCGGTACCCGGCAGCGGTCGGAAGTCTCGTGCTCATGTCGGGCTACTACTTCCCCTCACTTCGGCTCGACGTGGCCTTGATGTCGCAGCCGGCGCTGCCTCTGCTTGGCACGCTCTTGCGTCACACCGTCTCGCCCTTGCTCGGGCGCCTGCTTTGGCCGGTACTGCGCTGGCGCATGTTCTCGCCCGAGCCGACCACCGAAAGCTTCCGGCATGACTACCCGGTATGGATGTCTCTGCGGCCTTCGCAGCTCCAGGCCAGCGCGACCGAGACGGCACTCATGATCCCATCGGCCTTCAAGCTGCGCTCCCAATACGGCAGCTTGCGCGTGCCTCTGGTGCTTGTGGCCGGCGACAAAGACCGTGAGTTGAGCACCCGCTGGCACACAGAACGGCTGCACGAGCGCATTGCCGACAGCGTCTTGCACATCGTTCCCGGCGCCGGACACATGGTGCATCACGTGGCACCGGAGGAGGTCGTACTCGCGATAGAACAGGCCGCCGAGATGGCGCACGGCCCGCGCTTCACGCCACGCGATGTGAATGCCGTGATGCCGCCCGTCAATACAACCGTGGACGGAAGCGGAGCGATGACCTGAGGCCTTGCACTCCGATCCTCGGTTGTGTTGAGCCTTTCGATGCCGCACCTCACCCGTCGCTGCGCCCTCACGGGTCTGGCCGCCGGCCCGCTCGCGCGGATCTTCCCCGCCCGGCTCTGCGCGCAACCGCTGAAGCTTCAATCCTGGCCGCTACAGACCCCGCAACCGACAGGCATTCACGAATGATGAAAGATCAGACCTGCGCGCTGCCGGTACCGCAGATGTCGGTGATACTTTTGGAGCTTTCAAGCCTGAACATTAATTTGACAGGGATCGATCTCGTCGCACCCCCAATTGCTGCAATCGAGCACTTACGTAAGCAGGCCACTTCAGCTGATCGCTGTTTTAGGCAGTAGATCGATCCACCGGGCCATCGCAGCGCGCCACGTCTGAACCTCCGCGCCTCAACGCATGCATCCTCCATCAGCTTCTGCTCTGGGGTAGGGGGCTCGTTCCTGCGGTTTACGTCGACGTTGCAGTTCGTCACGAGCGCGACATCGTGTGGATGAGCGACTTCGGCGCCAACGCGCTCCTGCGCTTCGATCCGGCCGTTGAGAAATTCCAGAGCACGATCTTTCCCCGCTCGGGAGCGGGAGTTCGCCAGATCCTCGGCCGGCCCGGCGAGGTCTGGCTTCCTGAAAGCGGGACCGAGCATCTGTCATTGATCCGGACGGCGTGATCTGCAGGGGTTGACCCAAACAGAAAAGTGGCTTTGCCTGTTCGATTGACTGTCATTTAACGTGATTGTTAAATGATGCTCATGCCCTCCGATGCCGAGCACCGCCTCGATGCCGCCTTCTCCGCGCTGGCCGATCCGACGCGCCGGGCCATCCTGGCGCGCCTGTCAACGGGCGAAGCGGTGGTCGGAGAATTGGTGCAACCCTTTGGCATCTCCGGGCCCGCCATCTCGCGCCACCTGCGCGTGCTGGAGCGTGCAGGACTGATCGAGCGCGAAGTCCGAGGGCCATGGCGGGTTTGCCGGCTACAAGCGCAGGGTCTGAAGGCTGCGCACGACTGGCTGTCCGGATACCGGGACTTTTGGGAGGCCAGCCTTGACCGGCTGGTCGACTTGCTGGAACAGCCTGCCCCACAACCCGTCGAGAACGAGCAGCACGACCCTGCCGACTCCGCTGTCTCCCGGCGCTCCACGCGCCGGACATCCACACGGCCATTGCGGCCTGTCAAGAGGAAGCCCTGATGAACGCACCCCGCGAAACCTTCGAGCTGACGATGTCCCGCTTCATTCGAGCGCCCCGCGAGAAGGTGTTCGACGCCTTCGTCACATCGTCGCTGATGGCCGTCTGGCAATGCCCGCGTGGCATGCGAGCCGAAGCGAGCACCGATGCGCGAGTGGGCGGCACTTATCGCGTCGAGATGCATGCCCGCGACGGCAGCCGCTTTGCGGTCGGCGGAAGATATATCGAGATCAAGCGCCCCGAGCGCTTGGTCTACACATGGCAATGGGAGGGTGACAACAGCCCGATGCCCGACGTGGACACTCTGATCGAGGTGGACTTCGCGAGCCGTGACGGCGGTACCGAACTGCGCATGCGACACAGCGGCTTCCCCAGTGCCGCGCTTCGCGACGCGCACACCCACGGCTGGGGCGGCTGCTTCAACAAGCTGACTGACCTGCTCGACCCGCGCGGCACGGCGGCCACCCTCACGCTGCTCGGCGATGCACGGAGCACTTACGTTCGAACCGCCCGCATGGCGCTGGCCGAGAAGGGCGTGGCCTACACGCTCCAGCCCTGCGTCCCTCACTCGCCCGAGCTGCTCGCCGTGCATCCCTTCGGCAGGATGCCTGCCTTGAAGGATGGCGACACAACCGTGTGGGAGACCGCCGCAATCGTGAAGTACATCGACGAGTCGTTCGGCGACAAGCTGCTCTTCACACCTGCCCGCATCAGCGAGCGCGTGGCGTGCGAACAGTGGGTGAGCGCGATCAATTCCTACTGCTATGACACGATGGTGCGGCGCTATGTGTTGCAGTACGTGTTCCCGAAAGCCGAGGGCGGCCAGCCGGACCGCGCAGTCATCGACAAGGCGGTCTCCGAAATGGCCATGCAGCTTCAACTGCTGGAGCGCGCCTACGAGCGCAGCCCCTTTCTCGCCGGCTCAACGCTCACCCTCGCCGACCTCCTCATCGCCCCGATCCTCGCCTACGTCGAGAAAATGCCGGAGGGCCAGCAGCTGCTCTCCGACATGCCTCACACAGGCCGCACGCAGGCGGCGCTGCGCGAGCGTCCGAGCTTTGCCGCCACCGACCCGCAAACCCACTGACCCGCTTATCGGGAGAAGGGATCGATCACCATGGACAAGACGCCTCAACTGCCCGGCAAGTTCATCTGGTTCGAGCATGCCTCGAACGACACTGCCAAGGCACGCGCCTTCTATGAGCCGCTGTTCGGCTGGCACGTCGAGTCGATGCCGATGGCCGGCCAGACCTACTCGATGCTGATGAACGGTGACCGCGGCATCGGCGGCCTCACCGCGGCCCAGCCCGACGTTCCCAACCACTGGATGAGCTACATCTCGGTCATCGACGTCGACGACCGCTTCCGGGCCGCGACGGCCGCCGGCGCCAAGCCCCTGCTGCCGCCTACTGACTTTCCGCCCGTCGGTCGAGGCGCAGGCTTCACTGACCCGACTGGGGCAGCGGTGTGCATCTGGAAGAGCGTCAACGGCGATCGGCCGGACGACGCGACCACCCCGGTCGGTGACTTCACATGGAACGAGCTCTGGACCCCGGACCAGAAGACCGCTCTCGCCTTCTATGAACGAGTGTTCGCCTACACGCACGATGTCATGTCGATGGGAGAGCAGGGAGACTATCTGGTGATCAAGAGCCCTGACGGCAGGACGCGCGGCGGCATCTTCGGCTCCACCACGCCCGGAACGCCCCCGATGTGGCTGCCCTACGTCCGCGTGGCCGACTGCGATGCAACGCTGGCCAAAGCCCAATCGCTGGGCGCACAGCAGGTCATCATGCCGCCGACCGACATCCCCAATGTCGGCCGCTTTGCGCTGGTGCTGGATCCGCTGCGCGCGGCGATCGCCTTCATCACGCCTGTCCAGGCCTGACCCTCTCGGGCCTGCAGACCGCGGGCCATTCCTCGCAGTCGGGCGACCGCAACAGCGATGGTTGCCCGATCGCCGGGAACTTATGTTGGGCGATCAGGCCAGGATTGCCCGTGACGAGAGCCTCACGCGGCATCCTCCCGCATCAGTTCCTCCAGGGTCTTTTGGCCCAGACCAGCACATCTGAGAAGCAACCTTCTCTCAGCTTCGGCCTTCTCCCGCTCGAAGTCCCTGGCCGCTTCGACGTACGCCAACTGCTCCTCTACGCACTCGTCGCCTTGCCCAGGCAGCGACAGATCGTGGAACCAATGGTTCTCGAACCTGTTTTCAAGCGCAGCGAAGTCAGCGGCGTGCAACTGCTTCATACCTGCACACCAAGGCTCGTTGCGAAGCAGGAATTCCTCCAGGTTCTTCAAATCGGCGATTTGTTCCAGCACCTTCGTCCTGATCGCATCGATGTCTTCGGAACACAACTTCGTGAAAATCATCCCCTGTGACACGCTGTCTTCCAGATCCAGTTCCTTTTTGAGCGCCACCTTCGCATGCAACATCACTTCCACCGTTTCGTGATGTATTGCTCGTTCATTTATGAAGCGCGCAACAGTCCTTTCGAGCGCGTCGAGACGGAACTGTCGTTGGCCGAAGGCGTTCAAATCGTCGGCGCCGATGCGGCCCTGCCTGACCCCTTCCTCCATCTGATGATTGCGGACTACACGTACGATCTCGGACCAGTACTCTGCAATGGCGTCCTGACATCTATTCAGCGCCTCCGCCGCCATCCCGAATACCGTTGCGCGCAATTCAGGATGCTTTGCAATTTCATTGATGACCATGGAGCCGTCCTCTACCAGGGAATGACGGCTGGTCACCGTTCTATCCTCAAGGGAGGCCGGTCTCATCCGCCTTTCGAGCATCCTGGAGAACACCGCCGCGTTTTCCTCTTCATCAAACGTATTTGCATTCGGCAGGGCAGGTTTCCCCGCTTCACGCAACCAGCGATTCAACTCCGTGCCGAGCGGCTTGGCCTCGCGGGCCAGTTTGTGGCGCTTGAATTCCCGGCTCCAATCATCTGCCAAAGCGAACGCAGACGCGACATCTGACGGAAACCGCTCATCGCTCGAAATCGCTACCGGCATCCGCACCCGCTCCTTGTTCTGCCCCAGATATTCCGTCAGGCGCTTGTCGAGGGTAAGTTCGCTGCGAGCGTGGTAAACGAAGCGTTGAGCCGCGGCCATTCGAAGCTTTCCGTCGACGAGCGGCTCGCCGATGATTCGCATGAAGTTGTCGAACGCAACTTCGTATTCGGGACGGGCCGTCGACCGGAAATACTCTTTACGATTGCCGGGCATCAGCACTCTCATCATGCCCAACCCTGACTTCGCATGATCAGAGTCGCGGTGCGTTCGCAACCTCGCCTGTTGCAGTGAAAGCCACATCGTCAGAGCAGTCTCCGCGTCTGGATTGTCCCGCTCCCGAAACTGGGCTTCCAGCGCGCGCTCCAAATCGCCGCGTTGAGCTGGCGTGAGTGCCTTGGCATACAGGTACTGCTCGGAGGCCGATTTCTTGAACCAGCGCCTGACCCTTTGATCCGAAAGTTCGGACATCTGTTTGACGGATGCCTCTGCAGACCAGGGAATCGCCGCCCTTGGCGGCATCGTGGCCGTGCCCGCCTTGCCAGTCTTCGCCTTGGAAGGCGCGGGCAATCCCAAAGCGGGAAACGTGCCCTCAGTCCGACGGCCGTTCCGGCTCGCCACGCCCTGGGGTGACGTGCTCCGGGCATCGAAACCGGCTCGTTTCCCGGTTCCAGAATGCATCGAGGAGAGGAGGTTGCGCATGGCGGACTCGAGATGCTTGACGGATCCTGTGAGGATCCCTGAAGTTGCCCGTACCGGTGACGCTGCTTCCGAAAATGAGGCCATCAACCCGAATACGCGGGAGCACCACCCCTTGATCGGTGCTCGCTCTTGCTCTTTACGGGGAATGCAGCACAAAACCTTGACGACGGCCGGTGTCCAAGCCGCTTATCGTTGGCGCATGGAAATCGACCGTCCGCGCCGCCCGATTCCGCTGCCCAGCTTCGGCCCTCGCCGCGTCACCGTGGCTCAGGGCGGACGCATCGTGATCGACGAGATGCTGCCCCCCGCGCACCGGCCGCTGCCGGTACCACTCGAACGCCTCGAACGCTACTCGGCGCTCATGGCCGCGCAGGGCTGGCCGGCGCATGTATCTCGACTGGCATACGACCGCATCTACGCAGCTGAACGCTTCAGCTTCGCAAGGCGAGTGGGCCGAGGCGAGTTGGTGGGACTGGCCCATGAACTATTGCAGGCGTGGCGCACGAGCCGGTCATCGTCGGATTGTCTCTGAGCACGCCATTTGCCCCGGTCTCGGAGTCTGCGTCCCCTTCGAAAGGACCTTCGATGACCGACGACGCCCTTCTCCACAGCCCGATGCGCGACCAGGCGCGCTGGCCGTCGCCTGACCCTCAGGACCAGTGCGCTACCGACCACTACGGCCGCGGGTACAGCGACCCGACGCGGCATTTCGGCAATGCAATGTCGGGCCACCCCGACTCCCCGTACGGTCGCTATTGCGAGGAAGACCTGCATTACCACCAGCTGCGCCGTGAGCACGAGCGCCAGCTCGACGACGACTACCAGGGTTGGCGCCTGCATCGCTTCAGCAGCGACTTCCAGCCGTGGCGCGACGCGCGACGCGAGCCCCTCGCACCCTCGCGCGAAGGACCTCTGCAGTCGTTCGGCCGTGCGATCGGAGAGACGGTCACGGGCACGCAGCCGCCCGACCTCGACGAGGACCGCGACCGTCCCGAACCGCGCGATCGCCCCAGCGAGGAAGAAGTGCGGGCGACGACAGATCGCTTCTTCGAGCGGGCCTGAAATTACTGCCGGCGCGCCGGCTCCCACGCCCGATCGCGGCGCAGGAAGCGCTGCGCCCCCGCCGGCACGAATCCACGCGTCTCGGGTTGCCACTCGTAGCGTTCGACCTCGACGTCGCGCGGCTGAACCCTGACACGATTAAACGAATTTCGTTCCCCGCGGCCCCGCGTGGACGTCGCCGTGCCCGCGCCGACGATCAGCGCCTCATATCCCTGCAGAGCGTAGCGTTCACCGCTGTCGTGGCTCCCGCTTGCATGGAGGTGGCCCGCCAGCAGCAGGTCGACACCGCATTCCGCGAAGACACCCATCCCTTCGCGCGCACGACCGATCAGATCTCCCTCGTCGCCCGATCGCGAGTCGAACGGGTGATGGGTGACGATCACCTTCACGACTTCGTCCGGAAGCCCGGACAGATGCTCGCGCACCCGCCGCATCTGCAGCCGGCTCACGCGGCCGTTCTTGATGACGAGCGAGCGGGCGGTGTTGAGGCCGAGCACAGCCAGTTCCTCGTCGAAAAACACGGGGCACAGGGAGCGCTCGATGTACCGCCGGTAGCGCGCCAGCGGCCGGAAGAAGCGGCTGAACACGTCGTACAGGGGCACATCGTGATTGCCCGGCACGACCAGCTGCGGCTGCGGCAGGCGTGACAGGAACTCAGCGGCCTCGCGGAACTGTCCGCGGCGCGCACGCTGGGTCAGGTCTCCGGACACGACCACCAGATCCGGCGCTAGGGCATGCACGCACTCGATCAGCGGGCCCAGCAGTTCCTCGTCGGTGCGCCCGAAGTGAAGGTCCGACAGGTGCACGAGGGTTCGCATCGCCCGGCCTTTCCCGTCCCCTCGGTCAGCCCCGCACTGCCGGCACCACCACCCGCAACGCATGCGGATGAATCCGATACGTCAATGGTGTGCCAAGGAGGCGAACCTCGCCGTCGGTCGCTACACGCAGGCGTGAACGAGGGGTCTCGATCACGATCTCGCGCGCCTGCAGGGCACAGAAGTCGCGGGCTTGCTTGAGCCGCCCGAACAGCGCAGCCACTGCAAGCTTCAGCAAATCCAGGCGTCCCCCTTGGCCCGCGAGGTACACGCACAACCTCCCGTCCGTCAGGCGCGCGCGAGTCCCCACCTGCAAACCCTGCATGAGGTACTCGCCATTGCCCACGAACACGAATGGCGTTCTGTGCAGCCTCTGCTGCCCTTCGAGCGACAGCTTGACGTTGAGGAATGGAAAACGCTTGAGCGCGGCCAGCGTCGCCCACGCGAAGGCTCCCCACTTTCCGTGCCCGAGCCGGCTGCGCAGCAGTTCGCGCTGGCGAACGATGTCGGGGTACAGGCCGAGGCTCGAGTTGTTGACGAAGAAGTGTCCATTGACCTCCCCCACGTCGACGGTCGTGGTTTGCCCCTCGATGACGGTGCGCAGCGCCTGTACAGGGTCCAGCGGGA
>DASTGE010000824.1:0-6170 GCA_035719405.1 Burkholderiaceae bacterium | reverse complement strand
GGAGACCGAGATCTCCACATAGCCGGACCCCTCGGGCAAATCCAAGGCGAGCCAAGCCGATGGGGTGGCGCGTCGCGCCCGGAAGTGCAGGCGGCCGCCTTCGGGCATCGCGTCACGCGCATTGATGGCGATGTTGAGCAGGGCGGATTCGAGCTGCCCGGGATCGGCGATGCAGCGCGGGCAGTCGCGTGAGGCATCGACTTCGATGCGAATGCGCTGATCCAACGTGCGCTTGAGCATGTCGGCCAGCGATTCGAGCATCGCCGCGACGTCGACCTCGTTCGGCTGCAACACCTGCCGTCGCGAGAAGGCGAGCAGCTTGCCCGTCAGTTCGGCGCCCCGACGCGACGCCCGTGCGGCTGCGCCGACCAATTGCAGCGCGTAGCGATCCTCGCTCACCGAAGGAAGCTCCTCCAGCACCTGCAGGTTGCCTTGGATGACGGTGAGCAGGTTGTTGAAGTCGTGCGCGATACCTCCGGTCAGTTGCCCGACACTTTCGAGACGCTGTGCGTGATGCAGGGCCTCCTCGCTCTGCGAACGTTGCAGCACGGTCGCGAGCATGTTCGCCAGGGACTGCAGGAAGCGCGTCTCGTCGTCCCCGAAATGCTGTGCCGTTCGGGAACGGACCACCAGCGCCCCGTTGGTCCGGCCGCGCTCCAGCACGGGTACGGCCAGTGCGCTCACGAAGCTTCCGCCCATGTGGGACATTGGGGGCGTGAAGCGGGCTTCGCTCCGGTAGTCGGCCACCGTCACTGGCGTGCCCATCTGAAGGACGTAGCCGGGCAGTGTGTCCCAGTGATTCGGCACCCGCGTACCCTCACGCTCATCTGCCAGCAGCCCGATGCCGCCGGCCACGCGGAACGACTGTTCATCGGGCTCCAGGAGGTACAGCACGCCCGCCTCGGCCTGCAGCGCCTCAGCCGCGGCCACCGGCATCTGGTGTATCAGCACCTCCGGATCACGGTTGTCGACTGCCAGCCGTCCGATCTGGGCGATGTACTCCGCATAGCGCGCCCGCTGCAACGCCTGCTTCACTCGCGGGTAATCGCCGATGCTGCGGATCGCCGCGACCACATAGGGCAGTCCCTGCTCCTGCAAGGGGCTGAGGGCGATCTCCACCATGACCTCACTGCCGTCGCGGCGTCGTGCCGCCAGCTCCATCTGCATGCCCATCGGGCGCGGCCTCGGGTGACGGCCATAGGCCTCGCGGTAGGCTGCGTGACGCGGGCGGATCGCATCGGGCACAAGGTCGTCGACCTGCAAGGTCTGAAGCTCTTCCACGCTGTAGCCTAGCAGGCGCGCTGCAGCCGGATTGGCGAGCACGATGCGGCCCTCGTTGTCGGCGAGGATGAGCGCATCAGGATAGGCCGTGAACAGTGAGCGGAAGACGTTCCCTTCGTCGACGCCCGGCGGCTTCATGAAACCTCCACCTGCGGCACGAAGATGTAGCCTGCGCCCCGCACGGACTTGATCAGCTCCGGGTTCTCGAGGTCGCTCTCGAGCTTCTTGCGCAGCCGGCCGACCTGCACGTCGATCGTCCGGTCGAACGGCCCTGCCTGCCTGCCGCGTGTCTGCTCGAGCAGGAAGTCGCGCGAGAGCACCCGCCCGGGGTGCTGCACGAATGCGCTCAACAACTCGAACTCCCCGGTCGTGAGCGCCACTTCGCGACCTTGCGCGTCGGTCAAGCGGCGGGCAGCCGCGTCGAGCTCGAAACCGGCGAAACGAAAGCATTCCCGGGCGTGTAATGGCGCGGGCGAGGTTGCCGCGGGTGCGGCGTTGGCGGCGCTCGAAGGCCCCTGCTCGGGAGGCGCAAGGCGGCGCAGGACGGCCTTGATGCGCGCCAGCAGCTCGCGCAGGTCGAATGGTTTGGTCACATAGTCGTCGGCACCGATTTCCAGTCCGACGACCTTGTCCACGGAGTCGCCCCGCCCCGTCACGATGACCAGCCCGCAGCGCCAGTGCTCACGCAACTGCCGTGCAATGGCAAAGCCGTCCTCGCCGGGCAGGCCGAGGTCCAGCAGCACGAGCGCGGGCGCGTCGCTCGCCATCAGCGCCATCAGATCCCGGCCTGAGTGGAGCTGAGTCGCATGGAAACCTTGGCTCTGCAGGTAACCGGCGAGCAGTTGGGTGATGTCGACCTCGTCGTCGACGATGGCAATGTGCGGCGGCGAACTCATCCTTCTGCAGCGTTCTCCAACGACGGAGCGTTCAGGGGCACGTTAGCACACGGGCCGCAGGGGTGTGCAAACGGGCATTGTTGGGGGAAGGGGCGCAATGCGACCCGCGACGCAACCGTGAGGGCAGAAGATGCAGGAAGAGGAAGAGGAAGAGGAAGAGGGGGCACTGCGTTGAGCCCGACTCACCCCCGTTGCAAGGAACCGTTCAGGATGTCTGACTGCGGGGCCAGGCTCACCACCCGCTGTCGCTGTCGCTACCTCCAGAGCTTCCTGGGTCGCCGCCGCCCCATTCGTCACCGCCGCTGCCAAAGTCGATGTCACGCGACTGCAACTCGTTGGCGGCCGGGTCGTCGTTGAACATGCCGGGCTGAAGCGTACCAGGAATGGCCGGTCCGCCTTGGTCGGCGGAGGCGCCGGGAGGGTTGGGCGCGTCATGATGTCCGCCGTGAAGCATCTTTTCGGCAAGCATGCCCGCGGCGAAACCGCCGGCCGCCGCGATGCCGGTGCCGAGCATGCCGCTGCCCGCCGCGCCGGGCTGCTGCATCGGCATTCCGCCTGGGTTCATCTGTCCGCCCATGGGCATGCCGGACCCCATCGGATAGCTCGCAGCAGAGCCAGGAAAGGTTTGGGCGTTACGGCGCGAAGACACCATCCGCCACACGAGGAAGGCGATCAGGGCGATGCCGGCAACCCACAGCCAGCCAGGGATGCCGCCGCCGCTTGCTCGCGAGGGCAGCGTGGTGGCAGGCGTGATCGGCGACGGCACCACCGGGGTGGAAAGGCTGCCGCCAGTGCGGGGCTGCTGCGCCGATTGGCGGGCTTGGGCCTGCTCGCGCTGCAGCAGCTGCTCAAAGGCGCTGAACTTGGCCGGATCGGCAAACCCGACCTTCGGATCAATCCGCTTCGCCTCTTGCGCCTGCTGCGCCGCCTGTTCGAAGCGACCGTTGTGCGCCAGGATCTCCGCGTACACGTAATGGGCCTTTGCACTGTTCGGCCGCGCGGCCACCACCTCCTTCATCATTTGTTCGGCCTGCACATAGCGGCCGGCCTTCAATTCCGCCTGTACCTGTTCGACGCTGGGAAGCGCAAAGGCCAGGGCCGACCACAGCAGCAACAGGCCGAGGATGATTCGCTTCATGGCAGAGGTCCTTGATCTCACGGTCTGGAAATCCTTTAACGGTTAGCGGCAAGATGCGGGCCAGCCCGGCCGATTCAAGTTTAGGCCTGCCTGGATGGCGAAGGTTTGGCGACAAACCGCTCCTGCATTCCGGATGTAACGCTTCAAGGCGGCTGCGGATTACGTGTCGCCTTCAAGAAGGAGTCTGAAAGAGGGGCAGGCCCGTTGCGGCATCTGTTCACGACTGGTGCCCTCGCGAAGGGTGTGCGGGAAAGACCCCTCGCGGTCATGCCGCCGTCGCTTCTAGAATCGCGGGGCCTCCCTCACACCTGCAATTTGGAGAGACCGAGCGAAATGGCATCGAACCGCCGCGAGAACGCGGCCGAAGCTGGCACCACTTCCGGCGGTATCCGCATCCTCAAGAAGTACCCGAACCGGCGCCTGTACGACACGCAGACCAGCAGCTACATCACTCTGGCCGACGTGAAGAAGATGGTGCTGGACGCCCAGGACTTCGAGGTGCGCGACGCCAAGACGGGTGAGGATCTCACGCGAAGCATCCTGCTGCAGATCATCCTGGACGAGGAGTCCGGCGGGGTGCCGATGTTCAGCGAACAGATGCTGTCGAGCCTCATCCGCTTCTACGGCCACGCCATGCAGGGGATGATGGGCTCATACCTCGAGCAGAACCTGCAGGCGTTCGTCGACATGCAGAAGCGCTTTGCCGAGCAGGCCACGAGCTTCACCCCCGAAGCGTGGTCGCAGTTCATCAACGGCCCGGGCATCATGGGCACCTACCTGGAGCAGTCGAAGAACCTGTTCTCCCAGTTGCAGGAGCAGATGCAGAAGCAGGCCGAGACGCTGTTCCCCGGCATGACAGGGTTCGGGAGCCAGAAGAAGCCTTGACGATCGCGGGCTGGAATCCCGGTCTGGGACAATCGCGCGGATGAGCATCGAGACTTCCAACCCGGCCGCTCCAGGTGCGGACGCGCAACCTGGCGCCCCGGCTCCCAAGATTGGTTTTGTTTCGCTTGGCTGCCCCAAGGCGTCGGGATCTATACCCGGGCACGGCGTTCGTTCGACAGATACGTGCATCTCCCGCCCAAGGAAGACCAACGAAAGGGAGTGAGATGAACCTGAACGCATCGATCATCGACCAGCGCCTAGCCGGGGTCCAGGATGAGATTCGGGAATGGGCGGCCTCAGAACTGAACATCACGGATCCCGGTCGGCTCAAGCCTCTCGCCTTCGCCTACCTGTGCGTCAAGACAATGCTGGATCTTGATGCACGGGACGCCTTTGACTGCGTGACTGATGGTGGCGGCGACTTCGGAGTGGATGGCATGCAGGTCACCGAAGAGGTAGACGGCGAGTTCGCGGTGACGCTCTTCCAAGTCAAGTACAAGGCCAAGTTGGAGGCCGACTCGAACTTTGAGGAAAGTGGTATTCAAGCGCTGGTGAACGCTATTCGGCACATCTTCGACCCGTCTGCCGACCTGGGCGCAATCAACGAACGACTCCGTGTCAAGGTCGAGGAAGCACGGGCCATGGTACGAGATGGCTTCATTCCCCGAGTTAGAGCCATCGCGTGCAACAACGGGCTGAAGTGGAACGACCAGGCCCAGAAGATGATTGAACTGACTGAATTCGGCGATCAAGTGACGTGGGAGCACATCAATCACGATGTCTTGATCGGGATTCTTCAACGTCCGAAGCAAGTCGATGACACGTTGCGGTTCGTCGGTCGAGCAAGCGTGGAAGATATGAACTTCAGCCGCGTGTGCATCGGTCGTATGCCAGTCACGGAAGTGGCGGCGCTGATGAGGTCACACGGGGACAAACTCCTCGAGCGAAATGTTCGTCGATACCTCGGTCTTCACGGAAATCGCGTCAATGAAGGGATTCGCGAGACATTGCAGTCCCCGAATCCATCCAATTTCTACTTCTTCAACAACGGGCTGACACTCGTTTGCACAGACTTTTCGTACAACGCTCTGCAGAGCAGTGACTACCAAGTGCGTGTGGAGAACTTGCAGATAGTCAACGGCGGACAGACCTGTATGACCATACTAAAGACCGCTGAATCGTTGGCAAATCAGGGTAGGACATTGCCCAGCGACGCGAGCGTCTTGGTTCGCCTGTACAAGCTCCCCAGGGACAATGAAGACATCGTTCTTCAGATTACACACGCGACGAATAGTCAGAACCCCGTCGATCTCAAGGATCTGCGGTCGAACGACGGTATTCAGATCCAATTGGAAGCTAGCATTCAGTCGTTAGGGTTCACGTACCGGCGCAAGAGGATTGATGGCTCGCCGAGACCTTCAGACATTACAGCAGGCGCTGCCGCGGAGGCAATTCTTGCCGTTTGGCGAGCAGCTCCGCATCAAGCGAAATTCCTGACGCGCGAGCATTTTGGCAAGCTCTATGGGACAGTCTTCCCTGCTAGCGTGAACGGCGCACAAGTAGTGCTAGCTGTTCTCCTTTATCGCATTGCTGAGAACCACCGACGGCGGCCGGCTGAGTCCGATCCTCCTCTCGTGCGGTATGCCTCATGCTTTATCGCCACGCGCATGGGTCAACGGCTGCTTAAGGACCTGAACCGCAAACTCGAGGGCGTTAGCCATCTTTGTTTTCCCGAGGCACAGAAGCTCGTCGAAGAAGATGGGGAGTCTTACTTCAAAAAGTCCGTCGACGACATTCAGGTCGCTCTCGCCGACCTCTACGGGGACAAGGAGGTTTCACCGTTGCAGTTGTCCGCCACGTTCAGGCGCGGTGATTTGATTCAAAAACTGTTGGCTCTGCCCCTGTGACCCATATGCTCGAAAAGAAAATTCCGACGGTGGCATTTGCAAGCCTCGGTTGCCCCAAGGCGC
>DASTGE010000823.1:0-3248 GCA_035719405.1 Burkholderiaceae bacterium | reverse complement strand
AGGTCACCTTCGCCGCCGATGCGTTCTTCGACTTCGACAAAGCGACGTTGAAGCCCGAAGGCCGCGCAAAGCTCGACGACCTCGTGAGCAAGACGCAAGGTGTCAACACCGAGGTGATCATCGCGGTCGGCCATACCGACTCCGTCGGCACCGATACCTACAACCAGCGCTTGTCGGTGCGGCGTGCGGAAGCGGTCAAGGCGTACCTGGTGAGCAAGGGCGTCGAGCGCAACCGCGTCTACACGGAAGGCAAGGGCGAGAAGCAGCCCGTGGCTGACAACAAGACCGCGCAAGGCCGTGCCAAGAACCGCCGGGTTGAGATCGAAGTCGTCGGTACTCGTTCCCGTCCGCAGCAGTAACGACTGCTCGCGACTTTCTCCTTGAGCAGCCCCGCCTCGGCGGGGCTTTTTGCTGCACGGGCCCGCTACCATCCGTTCATGAGTCACAGCAGCGTCACGCTCAACGCCGATCCACAGGAGCTCGCCAAGTTCAGCGAGCTGGCTCACCGATGGTGGGATCCCGACAGCGAATTCAAGCCACTGCACCAGATCAATCCCTTGCGTCTGGAGTGGATCGACAGCCTGGTGAGACTGTCTGGCAAGTCCGTCGTCGACGTCGGCTGCGGCGGTGGCATCCTCGCGGAAGCCATGGTGCGTCACGGGGCGAGGGTGCTTGGCGTCGACTTGGCGACCAAGCCGCTGCGGGTCGCGCAATTGCACGCGCTGGAGGGAGGTGTCGAGAACGTCCAGTACCGGGAGGTGCCCGTCGAGACTCTGGCGGCGGAGCAGCCGCAGGCCTTCG
Organism: Burkholderiaceae bacterium; assembly: GCA_035719405.1. Taxonomy (GTDB): domain Bacteria; phylum Pseudomonadota; class Gammaproteobacteria; order Burkholderiales; family Burkholderiaceae_C; genus CAMLIZ01. The sequence continues at coordinate 2,447 of DASTGE010000823.1, read as the reverse complement.
ATGTGGCGACGTGCATGGAGATGCTGGAGCATGTACCCGATCCGGCGTCTGTCGTGCGGGCCTGTGCGTCCCTCGTCAAGCCTGGAGGCTGGGTGTTTTTCTCGACCATCAATCGCAACCTGAAAGCCTTCGCGCTGGCCATAGTGGCAGCGGAGCATGTTTTGAAGCTGCTGCCCAAAGGTACGCACGAATACGCCCGCTTCATTCGCCCGAGCGAGCTGGCGCAGTGGTGCCGCGGCGCGGGCCTCGTGCTGCAGCAAACGCGCGGGATGGGATACAACCCGCTGACCCAGCGTTATCGGCTTTCAGAGGATGCGAGCGTGAACTACCTGATGGCTTGTCGCAGGCCCGCATGAAGGCTTCTCGTCGCGCTGTCCTGTTCGACCTCGACGGGACGCTGATTGACAGCGCACCCGACCTTGCGGCCGCGGCCAATGGCTTGCGCTCGGCCCGCGGCCTGCCACCCCTGCCTTATGAATTCCTCCGGCCGATGGTCGGAGCGGGCGCGCGCGGCATGGTGGGTGTGGCCTTCGGTGTGGCTCCTGGCGAGCCCGAATTCGAACCGCTGAAGAAGGAATTCCTCAGTCGGTACGAGGAGGGTCTGCTCATGCGCACGCGGGTGTTCCAGGACATGGAGCGCGTTCTGTCGCAGCTCGATTCCAGGCATGTGCCATGGGGAATCGTCACGAACAAGGCGAAGCGTTTCGCGGATCCCGTCGTGCGTGGCCTCGGACTGCAAGGGCGAGCGGCAGTGGTGATCTGCGGCGACACGACGCCCCACTCCAAGCCGCACCCTGAGCCGTTGCTCGAAGCTGCCCGTCGCCTTGCGGTCGCGCCGGTTGACTGCATTTATATAGGAGACGACCTCAGGGACGTGCAGGCCGGTCGCGCGGCCGGAATGGGGGTGCTTGCCGCGGCTTGGGGCTATCTCGGACAGGGCGAGTCCATCGAGAAGTGGGGCGCGGACGCGGTGCTGCAGCATCCCCTCGAGGTCTTGAGGTTTCTCGATGTGGCCTAAACTACCGAGTTCCTGGGGCCGACCTGGTTTCGACGTGGGTGCGGATCCGGAGCAGGGCATGTCGAGCGCCAGATCAGCTCGTAAATCCAGCTGGAACAAAGTAACTGCGAACGACGAACGTTTCGCTCTCGCCGCTTAACACCGGTGAGCCTCTCAACGGTTGGCCGATGGGCCGGGCCCGCAAGGGCTGAGAGGTCATTTACATCGGCTGGTTTCTGGTCGGGTCACACGACCAGGAACGAGACTAAGTGACTGGCGGTGTTGGTAGCGTGCTGCTGCGCGACCACGCCGTGAGAACCAAATCAGACAGCTAAACATGTAGAACTGTCCGGTGATGGCTTGCGGACGCGGGTTCGATTCCCGCCGGCTCCACCAATATCAAGGGCTCGGATAGTCTCCGGGCCCTTTTTCTTGCCCGATATCCCCGCGCCACGCGGGGCTCCGGCCATCCGTGCTGCGGGTGTGCGCCTGCCGAAACGCGCGGAATCGGTCACTTTCTCAGCCAGAGCCGTCTCTGTTCTCCGTTTGGCCTGCGGGTAGGCGCAGATGCAGGTCTAGCGAAATCAATAACTTACGCGCGGCGGTTCATCGTCAACCAAGGCGACCGGTCAAGCATCAAACCTGCCACACTGGTGCAATGGGAACTTATACGTTACCATTTGGCTCATGAGCTACCAGATCAAAGAACTCCTGCTGGACGATGGCGACAGCCCCTTCGCGGAGTGGTTCGGGTCGCTGGAGGCCGTTGCCGCCGCCAAGGTGCGCGTAGCCGTCAGCCGGATGGAACAAGGCAACCTGTCCAACGTCGAGTGGTTCCGTGGCATCGGCGAATACAAGATCGACTGGGGCCCGGCACTGCGCATCTACCTGGCCAAGGACGGCCTGAAGATCATCATCCTGATCGGCGGAGGCACCAAGAAGCGTCAACAGCAGGACATCGACCAAGCGGTGGCGCTGTGGGAAGACTACAAGCGCCGCAAGGCATCAACCCAGAAAGGAAAGTGAATATGGCACTGACCCGTGATTTCAAAGAGACCGTGGTCGCCCGCGTGCAGAACGATCCGGCCTTTGCGCAGGCGCTTCTGGACGAGGCCATCACCCTGTTCGTCAATGGCGAGCCGGAATCAGCCAAGCTGATCCTGCGTGACCTCGTCAACGCCACGGTCGGCTTCGAGGCGCTGGCCGAGGAAATCCACAAGCCTGCCAAGAGCCTGCACCGGATGCTGTCGCAATCCGGCAACCCGACCATGAGCAACATCTCGGCAGTCTTTGCTGCCATCAAGCGTGCGCTCAAGGTCGAGGTGTCAGCGCCGATTCAATTTTGACCCACCCTGCCGAGCGAATATTGACCCGGGGATGGAAGCCGGCAGCATGCGTGCCGACTGTGGACAAGTGTATGTCGTTGGGAACTTGGCTCGACGCTCGAAGA
>DASTGE010000822.1:0-2739 GCA_035719405.1 Burkholderiaceae bacterium | reverse complement strand
CTGGGGTGCCGAGGTGGGTGACTGTGCTCGTGTTGGCGCCGTTGCCGGCGGCACTGTACGCGCAGGGTATTGGTCAGGGAATTGGTGACAGTGGGTCGCCCATCAGGGTGTCGCCGTACTTCAGCGTTTCAGAGACGCTGACGGACAACCGCGACCTGCGCCCGCAAAAGCGCGCCGATGCTGTCACCGAGGCGAGCGTTGGCGTGCGGACGGGCAGTTCAGGAGGGCGAGTACGAGGCTTCCTCGACTACTCCCTCACGGGCGTTGTCTACGCGAACGACATGTCGGCAAGTAACGTCCAGAACTCGCTCGCTGCATCCGGCACGGCGGAAGTCATTGATCGCCATGGGTTCATCGACGTCCGGGCCTCGATTTCGCAGCAGCTGAAATCGGCCTTCGGCGCGCAATCGATTTCCAGTACGCCGAACAATGACAACCGCAGTGAGCAGAGAACGGTCTCGTTGACGCCGTACCTCATCGGGCAGCTCGGCTCCATTGCATCGTACGAGGCGCGCCTGAATTACTCGACGACAAGCATGAGCGGCGTCAGCGTCGGTGACTCGAACAGCAGCAGCGCATTGCTTCGCCTGTCGAGCCCGAGCGGCCCACGTCTGGGTTGGGCGCTTACAGGCAACCGCCAGCGTTCCCACTCCGGCGGGGGCCGCGACACGGAGGATGACCGCGTCGATGCGCTGGTCAGCTATACGCCCGTGCCGGAACTGATGGTCGGTGTGACGTACGGCAACGAGTCGACCGACCAGACGACCACCGACACACGCTCGTACACGACTTATGGAGCGCAGCTCCGATGGGTGCCTACGGATCGGAGTGCCCTTCAGGCCAGCTTCACACATCGCTTCTTCGGCAATGCGTACTTGCTGAGTTTGTCGCATCGTCTTGCGCAGGGTGCGCTTGCGCTCGTCAGCTCGCGGGACTTGTCCACCTTCAATGGCCAAGCCGGGCTGGCAGTCGGAACACTGTTCGACCTGTTCGCGTCCAACCTGCCACCCGGTTTCGATCCGGTCGTTTTGCGCGATCTGCTGCGAGCCCGCGGGCTTGATCCCGATGCGGTGCTGGTCGCGCGTTTCGCCACCTCTTCTGTCACGCTGTCCCGGCTCAACTCGCTCGTGTTCTCGCTGTCGAGCGTGCGCACCACCTACAGTATGAGCGTCAGCCAGTCCAACTCCGAGGCGATCGAGTCGCTGAGTTCGACGGCAGGGACATCTTTCGCCTCGACTTCCGAGGTACGGCAGCGGGGGCTGTCCTTCAACGTGTCGCACCGATTGACCCCGGTGTCGAACCTGACCGCGGCCCTCAGCTGGTCGCGCACATCCGACCGCGCGGGCGCATTGGAGAGTACCTTGAAGGCTCTGATCGGCAACTGGACGACGACGCTCGGTCCGAACAAGCAGCTTTCGGCCGGCCTGCGTCGACAGATGTTCACGGGCGAGGGGACCGCAAGCTCCTACAACGAGAACGCCATTTTTGCCACCTACCGGCAGCAGTTCTAGGCCATGTACGAAGCCCACTACGGCTTGAGCACGAAGCCATTCCAGCTCAACCCGGATCCCAGTTTCTATTTCGACAGCAAGCAGCACCGGCGCGCCAAGGCCTACCTTGAGTATGGCGTTATGTGCAATGAGGGCTTCATCGTCATCACCGGCGAGATCGGTGCCGGCAAGACGACGATCCTTGGTGGCCTGCTGAAGAACCTCAACCGCAACGATGTGGTCGTCGGACAGCTGGTCACCACCCAGCTCGACGCCGAAGACACGCTGCGCATGGTGGGTGCAGCGTTCGGCTTCCGGGTCCAAGGGCTGGCGAAGTCGGAGCTGCTCATCACACTCGAGGCTTTCCTGATCAACCAGGCGAGCCAGGGTAAGCGCTGCCTGCTCATCGTCGACGAGGCGCAGAACCTGACGCCCCGTGCGGTGGAGGAGCTGCGAATGATTTCCAACTACCAGCTCGGCACCCAGTCGCTGCTGCAGAGCTTCCTGGTGGGGCAGCCTGAGTTCCGCGAGATCCTGCAGCGGCGCGAGATGGAGCAGTTCCGGCAGCGCGTCGCTGCCACCTGCCATATCGGGCCGCTCGACCTTGAAGACACTCAGGCTTATATCCAGCATCGGCTGAAGACGGCAGGAGCCACTGACAAGCCAACTTTCGAGGCGGGTGCTTTCGATGCCATCTTCAATGCCAGCCAGGGTGTGCCGAGACGAATCAACTCGATCTGCGATCGTCTGCTGCTTCTGGGCTACCTCAATGGTCGAACACACTTGAGCGTGGAAGACGTCAACGAGGTGGTGCGCGAGTTTGCGCGCGAGGTCGGAAGTCCGGGTACGGCGCCTCCTGTCGGGCCGGGCAAGGTGAACGGCTCGGCGTACGCATTCAACGGTAGGCGTGAGTCGGCAGCGCCGGCCACGGGAACCGAAATTGAGGCCGCGAAGCTTGAGATCGACGCCGCCAAGCTCGAGCTCGACAGCGCGGCCGCCGAGGAGATGTCCCGTCGCATCGGTTCGCTGACGACTTCGCAGCAGGCTGACCGGTTGCTTCGCCTTGAGCGCAGCGTGCTCCGTCTGGAGCGGATGAACCTCGAGACGCTCTCGCTGCTGAAGGCCCTGGTGCAGGCGGTTCGCAAGCCAGCCCCGACAGACGACGAGCTGGAGGCGCCTCGTCCGTGAAGCCTCAGTCGGTCCGCAATGCGTTGACCATCGACGTCGAGGACTACTTTCAGGTCTCGGC
>DASTGE010000821.1:0-3059 GCA_035719405.1 Burkholderiaceae bacterium | reverse complement strand
GATGAACAGCGTGAACAGCGTGGTTGCCACACCGGTGAACACCCACAGCGCAATGCCCTGCGCTGCTCCAGGACGCCAACGCGCAGGCAGGACGGCCGCACTCGGGCGGCCCGGCACACCGTCGCCGCCGGCCGCGCTCATGCGGTAGACAACATCCCCGGGAATGCTCATGCCGGCACCTCACGCTGCGCTGGATAACCGGCCTCATGCGGCTCATCGCCCCCGGCCTCCGGCGGCGCGTTCTGCGCAATGAAGTCTTCCTTCGCGCCCGGCACGCTGTACGCGTAAGCCCACCGATACACAACCGGCAATTGTTCGCCCCAATTGCCGTGCAACGGCGGCGTCTGAGGCGTCTGCCACTCCAGCGATGCCGCCCGCCACGGGTTCGGATCCGCCTTGCGCCCGCAAAACGCGCTGCGGATCAGGTTGTAAAGGAACACGAACTGGAACGTCGCGACGGTGAGCGCCATCACCGTGATCCACATGTTGAGCAAGTGCGCCGACGGCGGTATGAAGTCGTAGCCGCGGTATTCGTAATAGCGCCTCGGCATGCCGAGAATGCCGAGGTAATGCATCGGGAAGAAGATCGCGTAGGTCCCGACGAAGGTCACCCAGAAGTGCCATTGGCCGAGCTTGTCGTCCAGCATGCGGCCGGTGATCTTCGGGTACCAGTGGTAAATGGCGCCGAACACCACCAGCAATGGAGCCACGCCCATGACCATGTGGAAATGCGCGACCACGAACATCGTGCCCGACAGCGGAATGTCGACGCTGACATTGCCGAGGAACAGGCCCGTCAATCCGCCGATCAGGAAGGTGCTTACGAAGGCCAGGGCGAACAGCATCGGCACCGTGAGATGAATGTCGCCGCGCCACAGCGTGAGCAGCCAGTTGTAGACCTTGATTGCAGTGGGCACGGCGATGATCAGCGTCGTCGTCGCGAAGAAAAAGCCGAAGTAGGGGTTCATGCCCGCGACGAACATGTGGTGCGCCCAGACCACGAAGCTCAACCCCCCGATCACCACGATCGCCCACACCATCATGCGGTAGCCGAAGATGGCGCGCCTGGCATGCACGCTGATGAGGTCGGACACGATGCCGAAGGCCGGAAGCGCGACGATGTACACCTCGGGATGGCCGAAGAACCAGAACAGGTGCTGGAACAGCAGCGGGCTGCCGCCGCGGTAGTTCGTCACCTTGCCCATCGATACCAGTGCAGGCATGAAGAAGCTGGTCCCCAGCGTCTTGTCCAGCAGCATCATCACGCCGCTGACGAAGAGGGCAGGGAAGGCAAGCAGCGCAAGGATGGTCGCGACGAAGATGCCCCATACCGTGAGCGGCATGCGCAGCAGCGTCATGCCGCGGCAGCGCGCCTGCAGCACGGTCGTCACGTAATTCAGGCCGCCCATGGTCGTCGCGACGATGAACACGAGCAGCGACACCAGCATCAGGATGATGCCCCAATCGTGCCCCGGCGTTCCAGGCAATATCGCCTGCGGCGGATAGAGCGTCCAACCTGCGCCGGTCGGGCCGCCGGGGGCGAAGAAGCTCGACACCAGGATCAGCACCGACAGAAGGTACACCCAGTAGCTCAACATGTTCATGAACGGGAACACCATGTCTCGCGAACCCACCATCAGCGGAATCATGTAATTGCCGAAGCCGCCGAGGAACAATGCCGTGAGCAGGTAGATCACCATGATCATCCCGTGCATCGTCACGTACTGGTAGTAGCGCTCGGCATTGATGAAATCGAAGGAACCCGGGAAGCCGAGTTGCAGCCGCATCAGGTTCGACAGCACCAGCCCGATCACGCCGACGACGATGGCGGTGCTGCCGTATTGCACGGCAATCACCTTGTGGTCCTGGCTCCAGACGTAAGTGGTCCAGAAGCTGCGCGGCCCGTAGCCGTGCGAGGGATGGTCGTCGTCGGCATAGGCCATGATGGAACATCACCCTCCGAGTGAATGGATGTAAGCCACGAGGGAGGACACCTCGTCCTCGGTCAGGTCGGCCTTGGGCATGATGGGCGTGTACCCTTTGACGACCTGAGCGTTCGGCTCGCGGATGGAGCGCATGAGATAAGCGTCGTCGACCTTGGTGGTCGAGCCGTCGGCGAGCGACTCGGTCTTGCCGAAAAGGCCCTTCCAGGTCGGGCCCAGACTTGCATTGCCGTCGGTCGAATGGCAGCCCACGCATCCCTTGGCCTGTGCCAGCGCGCGGCCCTTGGCGAGCGGGGTATCGGCGCCGGAGCGGGCGGCCGCCATCGTGGCCGCGAAGGTCGGCTGCTTCTGCAGCCATGACTTGAACTGCGACTCGTCCTCGACGACCACGACCCCGCGCATGTTGGGATGGCCAACGCCACACAGCTGCGCGCAAAGCGCCTCGTAACGTCCGACCTTGGTCGGCGTGAACCAGAAGCTGCTGACCTGCCCGGGCACGATGTTCATGCGAGCCCGGAAAGGCGGCGCATAGAAGTCGTGCAGTACATCGTGAGACCGTGCGACCACCTTCACCGGCTTGTTCAGCGGCAGGTGCATTTCGATGCCTTCGACCAGCACGTCATCCTGGGCGGAAGGGTCGCGCGGATCGATGCCGTACGGATCGCCAGCCTTGACGAAGCGGGCATCGGTGCCGCCCAGGCGCCCGTCCTCACCGGGGAAGCGATAACGCCATTGCCATTGCTGCGCAAGCACTTCCACCATCATGGCGTCGGCCGGCGCTTCGACGTACTTGGCGTACACGAAGAGCCCGGGCGTGAGCAGTGCGGCGACGCCCACGGACGTGCCGATGATGAGCCAGCGCTCGAGTTTCGGGTTCTCGGGCCCGTACCCCGCGCGCTGTCCCGGCCGGTGGCGGAACTTCCAAACCAGCCATCCGAGGAACAGGTTGATCGCGACGAAGAACAACCCTGTGATGAGGAAGGTGATCGACAGCGTGTCGTCCATCAGCCCCCAATTGGAGGCGATGGGCGTGGCGTGCCACGGATTGAGGAAGTGGAATAGCAGCGAGGCGACGACCAGGACGACGATGACGACGGCGATTGCCATGACGAGCGC
>DASTGE010000820.1:0-7369 GCA_035719405.1 Burkholderiaceae bacterium | reverse complement strand
GGATGTGGCGTGCCAGGTAGTTGTCGGCAGCGGATTCGTCGCCGGTGGGCGGAAGCAGGGAGGCTCGAACGCCGCCGCACGCCTCGTGGCCGCAGACGATGACGTGCTCCACCTTGAGCACCTGCAGCGCGTACTGCAACGCGCTCATGACGCTGGCATCGTCGGCGCTCACGAGGTTCGCGATACTGCGATGAACGAAAAGCTCACCGGGCACCGCGTTCGTGACGCGCTCGGCGGGTACGCGACTGTCACAACAGCCGATCCACAAGACACGTGGCTGCTGGCCCTCGGCCAGCTGTCGAAAAAGCGCGGGATCCCGCGCCGACGTATCAGCGGCCCACGCACTGTTTTGAAGGATGAGACGAGTCGGAAGATCCAATTTGCAACTCCGCGTTTGTTGTTATCGGGCGGCGTTCAGGAGTTGCCTTCCTCTTCAGGTCGGTCAACACACGCCTGAAACAGCGCCGGGACAATTATGCTGCAGTGCAACAAGCATGCCGAGAGAAAAAACGGCAGCGCGCGGAGATCGATGCGCCTGGGCCAGGCGCATCCAAGGAGCGTGGACTCAGATGTATGACTGGGGCTGCCGCAACCTCATGGCGTTGGGTAGCGGCACCGAACGTTGCAGCACTTCCTCACCGAGCCACAGAGCGCTTCGTCGCGCCCGCTCGGCCACGCGCGGAAGCGGCATCTGCTGGTAGTCGTCGTTGAACACCTCGAAGCTGAAGTCGCCCCGATAGCCCAGCCCATGCAACCTCGTCACCCACTCCGCCACCTGCGCGCTGTGCACGCCTTCTCCGGGGAAGACGCGGAAATGACGGGCCGTCGTGATCCGCTCCTCCACCGAGCGGATCTCCTGCCACATGAAGTCGGCCAGTTGCACGAGGAAGATCTTGTCCGGGTCCAGTATCTCCAGGTCCTGAGCAGGAGTCTTGGTCGCGAAGGCATGGAAGGAATCGAGGCCGATGCCGAGGTTGGGCATGTCTCCGCGCAGCACGACGTCCCAGGCCTGCGGGAATTCGTTGATCGTCCGCCCCCACGACAGGCCTTCATACGCGATCTTCACGCCCAGCGGCACGGCAAGCATCGCAAGTTTTCGAAGGTCGCGCGCCATCGCGTCGATGTCGTCGCTCGCATGGACCGAGGTCGACGAACACACCAGCAGGACCTTTGCACCGAGCGCGGTGCACATCTCGAGCATGGACTTGGCCACGTCGACCTTGTACTCGTGCAGGTGCCCCGACAGCCCTTCGAAGTCGCGGAGCACCTGGAATCCCGTGATGCGAAGGCCGCTCGATCGCACCGCGCGCACAGCGGCATCGAGACCCTCCGGATGCCCGACGACATCGCGAGCGCTCAACATCACCTGCGTGAACCCGGCCTCGCGCGCGGCGCGAAGTTTGGCTTCGAGAGGCCCGGCAAAAGAGATCGTATCGATGCCGAAGTCGTCAGCGTTGCCACTGATGTGAAGCGCGCCCATCGCCTTTTACTCCTTGACGCGGACCAGCTCGAAGGTCACGCCACCCTGCACGGGCTTGGTGAGTGCACCACGCGCTTCGGTGTGCAGGCGATCGGCCTCCACGAACTCCACGCCGCGCGAGCGCAGCAGACTCACTGCGGCGAGCACATCGGGCGTTCCGAATGCCACACGCGCCAGCGACTCGCTGCCCTCGACATCAAGAATGCCCGGCTCGGGCTCGATGAGCTGCAGATAGAAGCTGCCGCACGGACTGCTCAACACGCGACCCTTTGGCAGGATGCCGAAGCGCTTGTCGTCGGGCAGCACCGAGAAGCTGAACAACTGCCGGTAGAACTCGGTCCAGTCCTCGGTGCGCTCATTGCCGATGTACTGCACGATCCCGAACCATCGCATTGCCGCGAGTGCCGGCGGATGACGGTCCACCGTGGGAATGGGAACGAAATCGACGTCGTAAATCGAGAAGTCCTCCCAACGATCGACCAGATAGATGCGGGTGGATCCCACGCCGTGAATGGCCGGGATGTGAAGCTCCATCGGCTCCACACGCACCGGCACCGCCCACGCGCCGCGTTCGAGCGATCGGCGATATGCCGCTGCTGCGTCGCGCACCCTCAACGCGACGGCGGCGATGATGGGATTGGGCGAAGGTTGAAGCGCGCGTGGCAGCTCGCTTGCATGCGCGTTGACGATGATGTTCATCGTCCCCTGCCGATACAGCATCACCTCGCGTGAGCGATGGCGTGCCACGGGCCGGAAGCCGATCGTCTCCAGCACCTGACCCAATGCCTGCGGCTTGCTGGTGCTGTATTCGACGAACTCGATGCCGGCCAACCCGACGGGGTTGGGAACATCGCCGATGGCTTCACGAGGATCGAGGGTGGGTAATGGGTTGTTCATGTCCGTTGTGCGTCCCGACTCGGCCTCAACGATAGGCAAGGCACCGCTATCGCCTCAAGGAGAATCACGCCTCTCGCGCGATGATCGCTCATCGGGAGCGCCCATCGACCGCATGCAGGGTTTTCCATGACCGAGCCGACATTCGATATCGACCGCAAGGACCTCATCGAAGGCCTGGGCAAAGGTCTGCGGGTGATCGAGGCGTTCGACGATGACCACCCGCGCCTCACGCCGAGCGAGGCGGCCACGCACACCGGGCTGTCGCGCACCGCAGCGCGCCGCTACCTTCTCAGCCTGTGCCACTTCGGCTATGCGGCCACCGACGGCAAGCACTTCTGGCTGCTGCCACGCGTGCTGCGACTCGGACAGAGCTACCTTGGCGCGGCGCGCCTGCCTCGCCTCGTCCAGCCGTTCATCCAGCGCGTGTCGATGCAGTCTGGCGAGACCGTGAACATGAGCGTGCTCGACGAACATGAAGTCGTGTACGTGGCGCGGAGCAACCCGCCGCGCTACGTGTCGATCGGCTATCAGGTTGGTGTGCGCGTGCCGGCGCATGTGGTGACGCCCGGTCCCGTCATTCTCGCGACCTGGCCCGACGACGCGCTCGATGTCTGGCTGGCTGAACACCAGTTCTCCAGCTTCACCTCACACACGGTCACCAACCCGGCGAAGTTCAAGGAGGTGGTGCTGGCCGCGCGCCAGCTCGACTACTGGATGACCGAACAGCAGCTCGATCCCGGCCTGCGCGGCATCGCGGTCGCACTGAAGGATCGCAAGGGCAAGTGCCACGGTGCCCTGGGCATGACGGTTCAAGCCACAACCTACTCGAAGGAACAGATGGTCGACAAGCTGCTGCCGCTGCTGCGCGATGCGGCGGGCTCCCTTCGCAGCTTGATCTGAGGCAGCTGAAACCGAAGGGATTTCGAACGCACCTGCGTTACGTTATTGTCGGATGCCATGAAGTACGAGGTCTTCGAGCACGGTCACCGCACCGAAGCGGTGGGGACACATCACGGCTACCGCTTCCGCATTTCCACGTTGTCGGGCGGCGATCTCGTCACCTGGCCGGTGAGCGTGCACGTGCGTGGCTCGGAAAGCGAGCCTGAGGTGCGTGTGGACGCGCCGCGCCGACACCACGCCAGCGCCGCCGATGCGCTGGAGTACGGCTACCAGTGCGCAACACTGTGGATCGACGCGATGGATCACCACGGCTACCTTTGAGACCGGCGGACCCTCAATTGCCTGCAGTCACCTCAATTGCGCGGAGGAATGTCAATGGCCCTCGTCACGGCGGGCCGCTGCATGAACGCCTCCAGCACGCGAGTGACATGCGCAAACTCGTCGATTCCCACCAGCTCTGCCGCGTCGTAAAAGCCGACGAGGTTGCGCACCCAGGGGAATGTCGCCATGTCGGCAATGCTGTACTCGTCGCCCATGATCCAGGCACGATCGGACAGTCGCTCATTCAGCACCGCGAGGATGCGGCGGGCCTCGCCCACATAACGATCGCGCGGACGCTTGTCCTCGTACTCCCGACCGGCGAACTTGTGAAAGAAGCCCACCTGCCCGAACATCGGGCCGACTGCGCCCACCTGGAACATGAGCCACTGGAGGGTCTCATACCGGGCCGCAGGGTCTCGCGGAATAAAGCGACTGGTCTTGTCGGCAAGATAAAGCAGGATCGCTCCCGATTCAAACAGTGCCAAAGGCTTTCCGCCCGGGCCATCGGGATCGATGATGGCCGGAATCTTGCCGTAAGGGTTGAGTGACCGGAACTCCGGCGACTTCTGGTCCTGCGTGTCGAAGGAGACGCGGTGCGCCTCGTACGGCAGGCCGGTCTCTTCGAGCATCAGGGAAACCTTGATTCCATTGGGCGTAGGCAGCGAATACAGCTGCAGCCGATCGGGATGGCTCGCGGGCCATTTTGCGGTGATTTGAAATGCGGAGAGGTCTGCCATGTCGCGAGTGATGCAAAGGACATGACTGACTATAGAGCGGATGCGATGGTCATGCGGCACCAGGGAGTGTGCCTCGGAAGCGTTCGGTTCCTCCTTTACCGCTTCGGCAAGCGAGCCTGCCGAGCCGGATGCGCAGTGCAAGATCGCGATTCTGGCAAACCTTCGTTCCACGTCCTTCCATGCAAATCACTTCCACCTTCCTGCAACCGCTCGAGCAGACGCGGGAGTGCCCCCAACCGTATGCGCCCGAGAAGGCGGTGCGCTACGAACCCGACAAGGACGGCCACGCGGTAGGCAGATTCGAACGCTCGGCCAAGGGAAGGCAGGTGAAGGCGCAATACCGGGTGGGAATTGAGAAGCTCCAGCGCTTCCTGGTCGACAACCAGGACGCGTCGCGAAACAAGGCCGCTTTGTCGGCTCTCGACGCCTTCCGCAATGAAATTGAACGAGGCGTCAAGGGACGTTTCTCCACGCAGGCGGGCCGGCTCTTCAACCATGGTAAAGCCGCGATCGATACCCTGTGCGTCGACGTGTCGGACACCACCATCCCGCTCGCGCAACGCCTGGCGGTGGTGGAAAACCTCGCCCAGGGATTGACCGTCTGCTCCGAAGGCGCGTGCTCCAATTTGATCATCGCTGCCGACAATCTGCGACTGAGCACAGACGGACCGAGAGGTCAGGCAAGGAAGGTCTGGGAGAACATGTTCGACCAGGCCATGCTCGATTTCTGCCGGCTCAAACACGGCCATGTCGATGGCTACCACGTCAACGAAATCCACTATGTCAATGGCTACCGAAACTACCTTGCACCCGAATTCGGACTGACCGAGCGTCCCGACAGCTTCGTGCCCTTGCAGGAGGTCTCGCCGCACCTGCAAGAGGCCACCCGGTTCGCGAACGAGAAGGTCACGGCCGATGCCCTGATCAGGCACCTCGCCGAAAGCTGTCTGGCGGAGGTGCGAGACCATTTCAGAATTTGGCTCGACCGGCCGCTCACCGAGATAGAGGCATGGGCTTGCTGCCAGAAGTACGAGCAGTCACTCGAGGAAGCCATTCACAGCCGCTACGGGAAGATCGAATGGAGCGTCCTTGTCAATTCCGACGAAGGCAAGGGAACCGAGGATTCGCCTTACACCGTCATCGACCAACCGGCCCTGCTCATGCGCGCCATCGTCCGCAACCTGAAGAAGGCCGGGGTTCTCAGGAACGAGAAGTTCGAGGCTGAGGCCAGGGACGAGGCAGCCGGCGCGAAGATCAAGCGCATCACCGACGACGCTCATTACATCAAGGAGCAGTTGCCGAACCAGAAACATGCAAGGTATCGCAACGTCCGGCTGCCCGACCTCCTCCGCTTCAGCCCGCCCGCGCAGCGCTCGCAGGCCATGCTGAAGAACGCCTTGATCGCGACGAGCGATCCCGCTGAGTTGCGCCTCCTCGATCCTTCCCTCGCATGGGACTTGATTACAAATCCTGAAGGCGGCTTTCCCTGCGGACCGACGCAATGGATGGACGCCTTGAGCCACCCCTCGGTCAAGCGCTACCGCGACGCGAATCCAGATGCCAATGAATTCATCCTGCTCAAGGCTCAGGAGAAAATCGCCGGCAACGAGCCATTGCAACAGGAAAAGGACATTGTCGAGCTGATGGCCAAGGGCGAGGAAATGCTGGCCGCCCGGATCGTCTCCACGCTGACAACCATTGAACTGCGCGTCGACGATGGGAACACGCTGCTGCATCTCGCCGCGATGAGAGGCTGCGATCAGGTGCTGAGAAGCCTGGTACCCAGGGTGAAGAACATCGATGAGTTGAACGCCGACAAGTCGACTGCATTGATGCTGGCAGCGGAAAATGGGCATTGGGCGGCGGTGCAGGAGTTGATGAAGCACAATGCCGACCCGACGCTCAAAAACAGGTGGGAAGCCAATGCGCTTCATTACGCCGCCTTCGGCGGAAACGCCGACATTGTCGAAAAGATCGCATTCGCGATGCCGAACGTCGACGAAACCGGCTCGGGTGACGAAACCGCGCTGATGATTGCCGCTCGCCAAGGACATCTCTCGGCGGTGCGGAAGCTCTTCGAATTCGAGCCCAAGCCCAACCTCGATCTCCACGATCATGGCGGGTGGACTGCGTTCCATCTGGCGATTGCGAACAACAGGCTCGACATCGTCAAAGAGTTGCTACCCTTGGTGAACAACTTGAACGTCCCTACCAAGTCAGGCGAAACGCCTCTGATGCTGGCCACGTGGCACGAGCACGTCGACATGGTCGATTTCTTGCTCGCCCTTGGCGCCGACGCGGACTTCACGTCAGACGATGGAAAAAAGGCGTTCCATTACGCGGTTTCAGCCGGAAACCGCGCACTCTTCGACCTCCTGCTGGCAAAGACAAAAGATACCGAGAAGCCGTTGACGAGCGGCAAGACGCCGTTGATGATGGCCGCCGAAAATGGGCATCTCGACATTGCGCGAACGTTATTGGGACTCGGGCAAAGTGTCCGTGACTCTGACAATGCCGGCTGGACGGCACTCCATTTCGCGGCGTCGCGCTCGCAGACCGGCGTTGTCCAGTTCCTGCTCGATTCCGGCGCCGACGGCAATGCACTCACCCAAGACAATGAGTCGCCGTGGTTGATCGCGATCATTCGCGGGCACGAGTCTGTCGCGCGGCTGCTGTCGAAACGAGGGGGCTGTGGGCTCGATCTGAATGTTCTGGACCGAGACGGCAGGACAGCTTTAATGTCCGCGGTCACACGTCGAGAGTGGCGCGTCGTCAAAGCCCTCGTCCAGGTAGGTGCAGGAATCGATTGCCGGGATCGCGATGGGGCCACACCTCTGGAGGTGGCTGCCGCATTGAATGCGCCTCGAGACGTGTTGGCGCTCCTCACCCCGAGCTACGCTTCCCGCTTCGTAGGCCATCTTCGTTGGCGCCTGGGGATTTAGCTTAGTTCGCGCGCCACGGCCTCGGACGTTGCGAGAGGGGCCAGCAAGGGGAGCCTGCCAGCCTTCGAAGCAGTAAAGGCAGCATGCGATAA
>DASTGE010000819.1:0-5238 GCA_035719405.1 Burkholderiaceae bacterium | reverse complement strand
GTCCCGGGACGCATGAGCGTCCCGCTCCAGACTTTGCACCCGCTCCCTGGCGGCGGCTTCCTCTGCACTCGCACCATCATCCGGCGCCGGCGCTTGGGTCGTGAGATGAACGACTTCAGGGGACGCGACCGCCGCTGTGCCACCCCCCACCGGCGCGATGGACGAGTCGTCCTGCAGCGACAGCGCTTCGAGCGACCGGGTGCAGGAGGCCAACAGCCTCTCGTCGCGTTCAAGCCTTCCCGTCTGTTGCCCGCGCGCTTGGCGCAGGCGATTGAGGTCTCTCTCGGCATTGCGTACCCGCTCCTGCAGCAGGCGCAGTTCATCTCCGCTCCCGGGAGTGGCTTCCTCGGGCCCTGTGCTGCGGACCGCTTCCTTCGCCGCCTCCACCCGCTCGGCGAGCATTGCGCCTGTGCGCTCCAACTCGGCCAGCCGTCTTGCGATCTCCCGAAACCGGGCCGATGGCAAGGCAGACGGGGATGAAGAAGACGCTGCCGACGACTCGCTTGCGCCGCGTGTTCGGTGCATCGACCGCCTGGCCGGCGTCCGAGGTGCTGCCCTGCGTCCTGCCGTGCTGGGAGGGCGGCCAAGGCCAGTCGGGTCTGCAAGGGTGTGGCGCGGGCCGGTACGCGGACGCGATGTCGAAGACGTTTCTGCCTCTCGTGGGGGAACAGGCGAACGGCCGGCGCAATTGGATGGGATACGGTCGGTCATGTATATGTCTGTTTCGGGTATGGGCCTGACGCCACCGCGTCGGCGCCGATGGTCGAAAGGAGATTGGCGCCGACGCTACCCTCGGCCGACTCCACCGAGTGGCGGCGGCGCGAAGAGACCGGCACTGCGCCCGAAGTCCGATTTGCACCGCATCGGGGTATGGCACGGGTCGTTCATGCCTGATGAGACACGAAGGCGGAGTGGCCCACCCGGGTGATTTAATTGCTCGCCTGTTTCGTTGGAGCTTTATGAAGCGCGCCCTTTGCCGTTTTCGGGCGACTCTGTGGCCGTTGTCGTCTTTTTGTTTCGGCGCCGCCTTCGGACAGAACGTCATCCCGGCTGAAAACGCCAAGCCGGGAACCCCCGATTGGCAAATTAATTTCGGCGGACACCAACCCGACAATCTTCGGCTTCTACGGACAATGCGTGGCGATTCCGCGCTGCGCGGTGGTCGAAGGTCGACTCCCGACGCTGACGCGGCGACGCTGCTGATTGACGCGAAGAACGATCCGCCCGGCTATATCATGCCCATGAAGGCAGTGGCCGAACGACAGGTTCACCCGGCACGACGCACTCCATCATCGACCACCGCCTCGCCGTCCTCCTTGGTGAACGGTGGCAACGGGCCTGGCGGCAGCAGCTCCAGCACTGCCTCCGATGGCCGGCAAAGTTTGGTGCCGAGGGGCGTGACGACCACGGGGCGATTCATCAGGATCGGCTGTTGAACAATGAAGTCCAGCAATTGGTCGTCCGTCCATTTCGGGTCGTCCAGGCCGAGCTCGGCGTAGGGCGTGCCCTTTTCGCGCAAGAGTGCACGTACGGGTTGGCCAGTGGCCGCCACGAGCTTGCGCAGTTCCTCCTTCGTGGGCGGCGTCTTGAGGTACTCGATCACTGTGGGTTCGATGCCGGCATGCCGGATGAGCGCCAGCGTGTTGCGCGACGTGCCGCACTTAGGGTTGTGATAGATGGTGATCTCAGCCATGGACAGGGGTAGAGTTTTTCGGGGCGGAGGCCGATGAGGCCGGACTGAGCATACGATGAGCGCCGACGGCCAGCACTGCGCCAGCGAGCTCTGCGACGACGAATGCCGGGGCGCTCGAAGGTGCGATGCCGGCGAACGTGTCGCTCAGCATCCGCCCGAAGACCGCCGCTGGATTGGCAAACGATGTGGACGCGGTGAACCAGTAGGCGGCCCCGATGTAGGCCGCGACGATCGCGGCAACGCGCTGGGCGGGAGCGCGAAGAATGACGAGCAGGAGACCGAACGTCGCCACCCCCTCCGCAATCCACAGCCCAAGTCCCGTGCGCGCCTTGCTCGACACCTGCACGATGCTGAGGCCGAACATCGCATGGGCGACCCAGGCTCCAAGCGCCGCACCCAGCAGTTGTGCCGCAATATAGGGCGCCACATGATCCTTCGGCAGCGCCCCTCGTGACGACAGAACCAGCGATACGGCCGGATTGAAGTGTGCGCCCGAGACAGGTCCCAACGTCTCGACGAGGGCGTACAGGCCGCCTATCGTCGCCAAGGTATTGGCAAGCAGAGCGATCGCCACGTTGCCATCGGCCAGACGCTCGCCCATGACGCCGGATCCGATGACGACGGCGAGCAGCAGTGCCGTGCCGAGGCACTCGGCAAAGAGCTTGTGGCGCACTGGCAAGCCCTCAGCAGCAGGAAGAGGAAGCCGACGCGACAGGGATGCTCACCGGCTTGCCGCGAGGTGCACCGAAGGCACAACAGGCGGGGGTCTGCGCATCGCCTTGCGTCTTCGCTTCGCTGAAGGTGGGAATGGTGTTCAGCGTGTGGAACTGTTCCCAGGCCACACCCTGCGGATCCGCCAGCCAGTACTTGTCGCTGCGTGCGTAGCAGCACGTCGTCTCGCCCTCGTCCAGGAGTGTCATGTTCGCGGCCTGGGCGCGGGCCTTCAGCTCCACCAGCTCCTCTTCCGTGTCCGTCTGCAAACCAAGATGGTCGATGCCTGGTTTGCCACCGCGGTTCGATATGGCGAAGTTGATGCGGGGATCGTCAAGCATCCACTTGGCATAGTCGCTCTCGACGCGGATCGGTTCCGAGGCGAACAGCTTCGAGTAGAACGCGATGCTCGCCGGGAGATCCTCGACGTGAAGGTGAACATGAAAGCGCTTCATGGTGAGCTCCGGTTTGTGGCGGTTCAGCAGCCGCACGCTGCCTTGGGTGGTTCTACTGCGCAGGCAGGCCCGGCGCAGCAGTTATCGGTGAGGTAGCCGAGCAACGCGTTCATCTGTTCGTACGCGGCCCGGTAGATGATGTTTCTGCCGGCCCGCTCCTGCGTCACCAGGCCCGCGTGAGTAAGCTCCTTGAGGTGGAACGACAGCGTGTTCTGCGGCATGCCCAGTCCTTCGGCCATGGCGCCTGGCGTCAGTCCTTGCGGACCGGTCACGACGAGGGCCCGAAAGACCTTCAACCGGATGGGCTGCGCAAGCGCCGCAAGTGACCTGACAACTTCAGTCTCATCCATATTTCAAGTGTTATGGAAATATGGATCGCAGTCAAGCCGCTGCCGCCCGAATAGGCACGGAAATGACCTTCAGCGGTTATGGCGAGCGGCCGGCCCTTGTGAGCTGTCGATGTCAGGCCGCTTTCGTCAGGCCGTCTGCAATCACGCCGCTCGTTCCAACCGTTCCAACGTAGTTTCGGCCCGCGACTGCCTTGGTGCCGCAGCCCGCTCCTTGTGCTGCATCATCGGGAACAGCAAGGGCTCGGCGTGGAAAGGCTGAGTCGGCGTGTCCCACGACAATACTGCCGGCGCTTCCGGGCGCGGACAGATGAGGCTCACAGCGGCCGAATTGCCGAGCACCAGCACCAGCGTACGCAACATGTCGCACAGCGGGTCGATGGCGATGAACAGCACGAAGGCAGCCTCGAACGGCAGGCCAAGCCAGCCGCACGCCATCCCGGTCAATGACACGGTGGCAAGCCCCGCGGTGCCGGCCGACGCAAAGCCGGCGAGCACCGATGCCACGGCCACCACCATCAGCTCCGAGGGCACGAGCACCCTGCCGTAGATGTGCGCGATGAACATCGTCGCGCAAACGTAGTAAAGCACGGGTCCGGCGCGCAGCAGCGAAATCGACAGCGGCACCAGCAGTTCGACGCGTTCGCGTGGGCAGCGCATGCCTCCGGACAGCGATTCGATCATCGACGGCATGCATGCCGCGCCGCTGCGCGTGGCAAGCGCCAGCGCGATGGGTGTGCGCAGGCATTGCAGCGTCTGCGCGAGCGCGAGGCCGCTGCGCCGCCACAGACAAAGCACCGACAGCGTCACCACCAGAAACGACGCGGCGGCGAAGACCACGAGAAACCCGACCATCGACACGAGCGGTGCAATGCCGGTCTTGGCCAACTGCCCCGCGCTGATGCACAACAGCACCAGCGGCAGCGGGTACTTCAACCATTGCGTCAGCTTTTGACAGGCGTTGTAGGCGGCCTCCAGCCCGCGCGCCAGTCCGTCGGCGCCACGGCCGGCCTTGCCGGCAGCCATGCCGAACAGCAGCGCGAAGGCAAGAGCCTTCAGCGTTTCGCCCTGAACCAGGGCCGCGAACACATTGGCAGGCACGAGACTCCCTCGCAATACCTCCGCAATGTATGCCTTGCCTTCGCGCCCGCCGACGTCGAGCTCGACCAACGTATCCTGCACCCAGGCTTCCTGACCGGCGATCCGTGCATCAGCCGCCACCTGGCTGGCACTCGAACTGCCGCGACTCTGGATCGGCATCGCGACCAGCACACCCAGCGCGGCGACCACGAGGAGCGCGAGCGTGAACACCGCGAAGGCACGCCTGAAAATGGAGGCGCTGCCGCCATGACGCAACAGTCTCTGCAGACTGAAGATCACCGCCGACACCATGAACGGCAGCACGATCATCTTCAGCATGTCGACATAGGCCTCTCCAATGAAGCCGAGATACTGCGACGTCGCCGGCGCGGTCAGCCCCAATAAGGCCCCCGCCGCAAGGGAAGTGCCGATCACCCACGGGTTGATCGACAGGCTCTGGAACTTGTTCATGGCAGGCTGCCCCTCCTTTCGGCCGTTTCTGTCTTGCCGCTCTGTCCGGTCTTATCCGCGCACGGGCGCAGGTGCATTCGCCTTGGATCCGATGTACGACATGCCCGCCTTATCGACGGCCGAAAGCGGCGTTTGAACGATTCGTGCGATCACTGAACGCCCCAAAAGCGACTTGAGCAGGCGGCCACCCATTGAGTGATAAATGCCCCAGATCAATACTGTCGGCCGCGCCCAGCAAGAGAGTGAAAGTTTGTCTGGCAATCCGACGGGGACACCCCGGTCAATGCGCACATGGACCCAGGCCAAGGGGTGATGGGAACAATTCTCCTCGTCACGCTCGGGTGCGGGATAGTTCACGATTTCATTCAACTTGGCTTGAAGGGATTTCTGCAGCGTGATGGTTCGGTCCATACGCTTGAGGCATTGATCAGACTCCAATTTCAACTGGTCGTTCCGCGCCTTTCTGCGGTCTGGCGATGTC
>DASTGE010000818.1:0-7214 GCA_035719405.1 Burkholderiaceae bacterium | reverse complement strand
GGAGCGAACAGCACGCGCGCGTCACGATGCACGAGGCCAACGCCTTGCGCGTCAGGGAATTCCCTGCGGGCGGTCTTGTGCGGGATGTGCCAGGGCCGGCAGGCGACGCGAGCGGCCGCGCTGCCGGGTGGAAAGCAGCCTCTTGCCTTGGAGGGGCAGCGCTCAGTTGTCGATGCGCTGGTAACGGTAGACCGGCTTCCGGTTGGGCCTGACCGTGATGACGTTGGTCTTTGGCGTCAGAACGGTGGGACCGGCGCAGCCGAGGCAGAACGGGAAAGTCTGTCCGTCGATCGTGACGAGGCCGCCGACCGGCGAGGGCGGGATGCCCTGCGAGAGGAACTCCTCGGGCGCGTATTGGTTGCTGCTGTTGACCTTCTCCAAGCCGGTCTGGAAGTCGACCTGATAGCCGCGCGCGGTTCCCATGCCGCAAGCACTGTTGTCGCTGGAGGAATTCTTGGCCTGATAGGTGTTGAAGTAGACGACGCCGCCGATGGTCAACGGCGTGGTCACCACCTGTTCATACGGCTGCGACGAGTACAGGTCCATGAACCAGCCTGACTTGGCCGCGACGGACGAAAGGCTCACGCTCTGCAATGCCGTCACATTCAGAAGGCCGGTTGCGGTGCTGGTGCCGTCGACCACGGCGACATCGGTGCCGGTCTTCGTGACGTAGTCGCGAATGCCGTAGAAGCGGTTCTTGACCTGGGTCGCGGAGGAACTCGACGATGGCTTCTCCCGGTCGCCGCTGCCGACCAGCACCATGGTTTGCGTGCCCATGACGACGACGCTCGGTGCGTACATCAGCTTGCGACTTTCGGCGGTAATGGAGAAGTTGCCGAGCGATGCGATCTTCTGCCACTGCCAGTCGGCGACCCCATTGGTGTAGCCCTGGAAGCTATTGCTTGGGTTGCTGGTGTTGATGCGCCAGATGTTCCCGCGGGTGTCCACCGCATAAATCACGTCGATATAGCCGTCGCCATTGATGTCGACCAACGACATGTCAGCGACGAAACGGCCCGCGGTCGAATCCATTGCGAAATAGCGGTAATCGGCCGCGACGCTGGCGCCCCGTTGGGCGTTCATCACGAACACGCCGCGCCCCGGCGAGGAGCTGGTGCATGTCGTGGGCAACTCGGCGTCTTCGCAGGAGTCGTAACCTGCGCCGAAGATTACGTAAGGATCGGCGTTCCCCGCCACGCGAAACCCCACCGGCGCCGACCAGCTCTGGCCCATGTTTGACTCCCCGGTTGCGCCCGTCGCGCAGCCGCTGCCGGCTGTGGCGCAACCGAAGCGCCACAGCAGCTGTGGCTGGCGGGTGGTGCTGGGCTTGTTGGTCACGTCGAAGGCGTAGACCATGTTGCCTCCCCGCCGCATCGTCGGAAAGATCCAAAGCCGCGTGAGCGCGCTTCCGCTGCCTTCCTGGTAGCCGCTGATCGAGCCGTCGAAGAAGTAGGTCTTTGGGCGTGCCGTGTCTGCAAAGACGTTCGGGTACTTGATGAGGGGGTAATTCGAGTGAACCCGGTCGAGGTGGTTGACCCTGCTCACAGGATCGTAGCCGGACCAGTGCTCAGGGGCGATGAAGGCCCACAACTCGCTGCCGCCGTTGCTGTCCTTGTTGCCGCTCACCGCATGCAGCATGCCGTCGCCCGAGCCATAGAACACGACCACATCGGCCGTCGCGCTTGTGCCGTAGTTGACGGCCAACGGTGTGGAGTGAACCACTTCGCCGTGCACGGTCGGACGCATCGAGGTCGAGCCGAGGGCGATGTTGTCCGTGTTGGCCTGATCGTAGAGGTTGTAGCTGATGACGCCCGAGTTGTCCGGATTGCCGTCGCCCAGGTTTTGTCCGCGAACCCAATTGATGAGCGTGGCGCTCGTGGTGCCGCTGCTGAAGCCGGCGGGCGGTGTTGGGATGGTGATGTTGCTGGAAGTGAAGTCCACCACGGAGGAGCAGGCGGTCGTTGTACAGGTGCGGATATTGCGTGTGGCGTAGCCGCCGGCGCCGAGTTGGCGCAGCCGTTCGCCGACACCGCCACGTTCCACGATCGGTCCATCTGGTGAATCGGAGTACAGCGACTGCTGGCTTGTGGTTGTGGGGCAGTCGGACAGCGAGCCAGTGATCTTCTCCCAATAGTTGCCCGATCCGGTCGTCCAGAAGCTCGTGGCGCAGTTCTGCAGGAAGCCGGTCTTCGACGCGTCCACCGCGGGCTGGCCGTTCGCGTCGCTCAAGTACAGCGTGCGGTTGCTGCTGACCGAGAACTGGTACTGCTTGAGGTTGCCCGCCCAGCGCTGCCGGGCCTTCTCATCCGGGCGGAACACGCCCATGAAGACCTGGTTCAGGAAGGTGCCCTGTGCGTTCACGCTGACGGGCAGCGAGGCCGAGGTGAACACGCTGTTGACCGCGGCGATCTGCGCCACGATGTTCTTCAGCGAAGTGATCAGCACATAGAGATCGCCGCCGACCTCGAAATAGCCGCTGTTGTCCGACGTGCCTTGTCCTGCATTCGCCATGGACTTCAGCAGTGTCGTCTGGTCGTCGTTCGGCGAGCCGTTGTAGACGTTGATCGTGAAAAGTCGGATGTTCTGCTTGCCGCTCACGCTGCTGACATCCGTGTTGTAGAGGAATTGCGCCCATTCGTCGGCGAAGAGGATGTCGGACTTTTTGGTGGCGTACAGCTGCGAAGGCCGGTAGCCCAGGCGCGTCATCAGCGTGTTGGTCGCAGGAGTGGCGTTCTGGTCGGTGCCGTATTCCTGATTGGGCAACTTGTTGCCGATCAGCACAATGTAGTTGTTGCCGCAGCCGCCGGTGATCGGGCTTGCATAGGTCGTGTGGTTGCTGTCCTGGAATGCCGTCGGGTCTTCCAGCGAGTTCGTGAGGCCGTAGCGCACCGGGCCGAAGCCGATCGCTCCCGTCGGGGTGCCGGCAACGCCCGCGCTGCCGCCCGTTACGCTGCCCGGCGCCTTGTCGGGGCTTGTCCAACCGCCGAAGTACTTGAAGGCTTCATACAGCGGCGCGCCGTATTCGGTCGACGACGGGCCCTTGAAGTCATTGTTCTGGATCTTGGCGTCGATGTTGTCCAGGTCGGCGACGAGGTACTGCGTGAGGTCTGCGCCGGTCGGAGCCGGAGACTGGCACTGCTGCGTGCTCATTGGCTTGACTGCATGCCGGATATAGCCGCTCACCACGCTGCTGCTGTCGGGTGAGCCGGCCGTATTGAACAGCATGATGCCGGCGTTGAAGTTCACCTTGCTCGTGGCGGTGCAGTACAACGAATTGAGCACCAGCTTCAGCGCGCGCACCTCGACCTGGCCCTGCACGAGCGACGAATCCGCGCCGTTGCGGAACACCTGGTTCACGTAGCCCTGGCAGGTCTGGATCTTGGTGGTGTTGCCGCTGTACTTGCTCGCACACTTGTTGTAGACGTCGGTGTACTTCCACGCCTGATTGTTGGCAGACCAATTGGAGCTGTTGTCCAGAAAGAACAGCACATTGGGCGGAGCCCCGCTGCCGTTGCCTGTGTACAAGTCGATGTCTTCGCCAAGCGCAGGTAATGCGCTTGCCATGCCGACGCCGGCAACGCACAGCGCGTGGCGCAGATGGGGGAGGTATCTCATGGCTTTTCCTCGCCTGATTCGGCCAGTTTGTTTTGCGTCGTGACTACTTGCAGGCATCCATGTAGGTGCCGATGTCGGCGCGCACCTCGACGCCCTGCACCACCGGCACGGCGGCCGCCATCAGCTTGGGGTCGTCGGGCTGCGCCTGGGCCTGCAGTTCCCAGAGCACCGTGGCGCACATGGAATCGGATGAGGCCGGCGGCCCGCCGCTTCCCCAGTGCAGGCCGCTGTTGGAGCCTCCGAAGATGCAGGGAGTGTCTGCCGGATCCTTCACCTGCACGACGGTGGTGACTGGATCGGTGGTCATGAGTTCGGCGTTCTTCAGGCGCCGGCTGCGCTTGCACGTGAGCTTCTGCACCTGCACCTTCACGTTGGTCGACGGATCGTCGGCGATATCCTCGCTCTGCACCACGCCAAGGTTCACGTAGTCGATCGTGCCTGCGTTCTTGTAGACGTTCCAGGAACCGGTGGTGTTCGCCTTGTTGAGAACCTGATCCAGCGCGTAATTCGCAGCCGTCACCGCTTCGGAACGAAATTGCTCGTTGTTCACCACCTGCGTGTGACGAACCGACAGCCGGATCAGGCCGACTGCGACCAGCATCACCATCAGCAGCATGATGAGGCTGATGACCAGAGTCGTTCCGATCTGGCGGCCGTGGGAAGGGACATGGATTCGGCGCATCATGATTCGGAGCGGGCCTTCGGTGTGACGAAGGGGATGTAGCTGCTGTAGACCCGGCGCTTTTGAACGGCCGCGGTCGAGGCGGGCACGACTTGCGTGAAGTCGCCCATCTGGATCGTGAGGTCGCTCGAGGTGCTTGCGTTGCGGCTTGTGCTCGTCGACAACGAGACCAGCCACACGCGCGCACCGATCGCCTGCGGCCATTGCGCGGCCGTGGGAGTCGAGGTGAAGAGATCCGCCGTGCCGTCGCTGTCCGTGTCGATGGCGTACTCGATCTGCATCTGTTCGATGTTCTCGGCCACCGGGACTGGCGGCTGCACGCCGTCGAGGCGGATTTCGACGTAGTTCAGGACATTGGCGGAGCTGACGAAATAGATGCGGCGGACAATGCGGCGAATCGGCGCGGTCGTGACGCCATCGCAGGCGTTGGTTTGCAGGTTGAACAAGCCCGAATTGCCCTGCTTGATCAAGAATGTGGAGGAGGGGTCGTTCCCGCACTCGGAAACCTGGATGTACGCGTTCTTGTTGTCCTCTGCAGGACAAATGGACGTGCCGCCGGCCGTCTCCCCGACGAAGCAGGTGCTTGCGCGCTGGATGAAGATCGCATCGGTCCCCGGCTTGCGCGTGATGCACGACGGATCCGCGTCGGCCGCGCCCGTCGAGGTGTTCCAGCCGACAACGTGGAACGTGAGCGAGTCCGCCCAGTCGGAGAGCAAGGTGGAGCAGGGCAGGTTCGTGGCACCGACAGGCGTCATCAGCGTGCCGTAGAACCCGGCTTGCGACAGCTCGCGATTCAGCGAGTCCAGCGCGTAGCGGCCGGTCTCGATCACATCGGCGCTGATTTCCATCTCGCGCCGCGAGGTGCTCGTGCCGACGAAGACCACGCTCATCGCGACCAGCAGCAGCAGGCCGATGGTGAGCGCGATCATCATCTCGATCAGCGTGAAGCCGCTCTGTCGGGCTGGCGCCTGCCGCACACCTCGAGTCTCAGGAATTCTCTTGGCGGGGACCGTTCGAAGGCAAGTCATAAGGGCGGCCTCAAGGGCTGACGAGGTTGGGCACCATGACGCGCACCGTGACGGCGCGCCTCAGGCCCGAGCCGAACGCGAAGGCGGAGGCGCACTGGCTGCCGGGCGATGCCGGTTCGCCAGACACCATGCCGGAAGGCTCGGTGCCGGCGGAAGTGGCCTGCCATACCACGACAACATAGAAGTCCGCGAGCGCGCCGCTGAGGGAGGTGTCGTTGCTCAGCAGGCACCCGCGGGCGCCGATCATGGCGCCCACATTGCTCGCGCCTTCCTTCTCGTTGCTGCCCTGAAGTGCCAGGCCCCATTGGCAGACCTCGTATTTCGCCTTCGCGAGCGCGGTGGTGCCGCCGAGCACGCAGGCGCCGGCGCCGTTGCTGTAATCCGTGGCCCCCGAGCCTGAGCCGAAGTAGACGCTGCCGTCAGTGGAACTGACAGAGCCATCAAGATAGCCTGCCGTGACGATGCCGCGCGAGCCGGCGATGCGGCCTGCCATGTCGCGTGCGAGCGTCAACGCCTGCGCGCGCTGGTAAGACTCGAACTCGACCTTGACGGCTTTGCCCTGCAGCCCGGCCACGCCGAGCAGGCCGATCATCAGGATCAGGACCGAGATCAGCACCTCGATGAGCGTGAAGCCGTCAGCCCTGCATATCGAGCGGCGCGGCATGGAACTTGTCAACATGCCAAATCCCTGACACTCGCGCGCCCCGTGGACGACACGCTGATGCACTTGACGGCACCTGTTTGGACATCGTTGAGCTGAACCCAGGCGCCGCTGCCCGACGAAAGCCGTCCGTACGCGTTGAAGGTGAACACACCGTTCCATCCCGGGGAGGGAGTGGAGGTGATCATGGTCTGCGCGTCCTGGTGGTGAAGTACGGTGCCGGTTCCCGTCGAACCCAGCGTGATGTTCCACTCATGATTGATGTCGACGAACTTGAAGCTCACGTCGCCGTTGCGCTTGAGCGCCTCGCCGCGGGCCAGCCACAGTGACTCGGTGATGGCCGAGGCTGCAACCTTCATGCGCTGCTGCACGATCAGCCCACGGAACGACGGAGCGGCCACGGCGAGAAGGATCGCGCCGATCGCGATCGTGACCATCAGCTCGATCGCAGTGAAGCCCCTGGCTCTCGCGGCGGAAATGCAGCCGACCTTGCCCGTGCCGGGGCGGACGATATGGCTTTCGACACCCATCACTTGCCCCAGTAACCCGACGTGTTCGCAGGTGTCCTGGCACCGCTGTCGTCGATGGTCAACGGTTGCTCGCCCTTCGCGGTCAATGCGGCCGAGGGCGTCGCCATCGCACAGAAGACGGGCGGAGTGACAGCCGCCCGGTAAAGGTGGACATCAGTGCATTGCCCGGGCACCGCCGCGGAGGGGAAGGAGAAGGTGTAGTCGTTCGCGATTTCGGTCGGCACGGAGAACTGCAGCGCCGTGAGCGAGTTGGTGTAGGTCCGCCGGTCGAGCAGATAGCCTTCCTGCTTGCGCGCCAGGTCCATCAGCGCGGCCTGCGCCGTGGCCCGCTTGGCCTTGCGCAAATAGCTGGTGTACGACGGGTAGGCGACGGACGCGAGGATGGCGATCACCGCCACCGCGATCATCAGCTCGATCAACGTGAAGCCCGCAACGGTGCGTCGGCCAGAGCGCAAAGGAAGAATGGACCGGTACTGCATCCCGTTGACTACGGCCCACATCCAACCGCCTTGAGCGCCATCCTGCCCGTCGCATTCGCCCATCGCACGCACGTTGAACCTAGAAACGGCAGTTGACCGCTTCCCGCCGCTGGCAACCTCGCATGAACTCACGCAATTTCCCCCACGACCACTGTTCCCGCTTGGGTGAGAACGCTACGCACCCGAGCGGGCCGCCCTCGGGCGCGCTGGCGGCGTTGC
>DASTGE010000817.1:0-2132 GCA_035719405.1 Burkholderiaceae bacterium | reverse complement strand
GGCGGCGGCGGTGGTGGCTACGGCGGTGGTGGCGGTGGCGGCGGACGCAGCCCCTACGGCAACGGCGGCCGTGGCGGTGGTGGCGGCTACGGCGGCGGGCGCGGTGGTTATTGAGCCTACGTCGGCCTGATCCTCACTTTTGACTTCGAGGCGGCGCGTCCTTCACTGACGCGCCGCTTTTTGTCTGGGGGGTCACGCCCCTTCCTTTCTTCGCGGCTTTTTGGGCCGATTGGCGAAAAGCCGGTCGAACATCGCGTTTGGCAAGACCCTGAGAATTGTTGCGGCGATGGCCATTTGCCAAGGAATCACACGATAGCTCTCCTGTCGTGAAATAGTGCGGTACGCGCATTCCGCAAATGCCTCGGGGGTCATCAAGAATGGCATCGAGTAAGGGTTTCGGCGGGTCAGTGGCGTGTCTATGTACCCGGGCACCAGCGTCACGACGCGGACGCCGAATGGACGGCATTCGCCGCGCAGGCTCTCGCAGTAGCTGATCGCAGCCGCCTTGCTGGACGAGTAGGCGCCGTGTCCCGGAATGCCCCGAATGCCAGCCATGCTTGTCATGCCAACAAACGTTCCACCACGCCTTTCCCGCATGGGCGTGACAAAAGGCTGAAACGTCGCCGCCATGCCCAGGATGTTGGTTTCCAAGGTGGCGCGCATGATGTCGAGGTCGTTGATGTCGGCCGTATCGACCCCTATGCTGATGCCCGCGTTGGCAATCACCACTTCCGGCAACCCCTGCCGAGCGATGCAGTCGTGTCCTGCGGCCGTGATGCTTGCGATTTCGCGCACGTCCGCGGAGTGCACCGATACGCGGGACCCGTCCCAGCCCTGCGCTTTCACCCAGTCGAGCATCTCTTGCCCTCGCCGGGCGACGAGCGCGAGGCGCCAGCCCTCGGCGTGAAAGCGCTGGGCGAGCGCTTGCCCGATGCCGCTGGAAGCGCCGGTAATGAACACCAGCGGTTTGCCGGAGTTCATTTCGTGCCGGCAGGCAACGGAGTCAGAGTGGCACGAACGTGCCCCTTGAACTGCACCACTTGCGACAGGTTGTCGTATTCCATGCCGTCGGCACGCACCACGCTCGTGCCCTGACGCACAACCACCGGCAGGTGCGAACGAACTCTCTCGGTGGCGAGAAAGGCATGCAGGAACTCGCCTTCAAAGTGAATCGGCTCGCCGCGCAATCCGAGGCTGTCAACCCGCGCGCCACCGAGCAATTGGACCTCACTGCCATCGCCGTTGGACACCGCCCTCCGAGACGAGGCATTCGTGACGCGCCCGGCTTCGCCGATGGCGTGAATGCGCACCTGGTCGATCTCCAGCGTGTCGGTGTCGGGATAGTGCCTGGCCTGCTCGCCCTCAATTCGAATGCGCAACGCGCCATTGGGGCCGAAGCGCTCGACCGCGAAGCTCTGCATCGTGTAGTCCGGCTCATGCCGCGGGAGCGGCGCTTCGCGGGGGGGCAGGAAGGTCGGCGTGTTCTTGACCAGCCACCAGGTCGACAGAGCGAGCATCAGCATCAGCAACAGCGGCAGATAGGCCGCCAGGATCTCGCGCAGGCGCCAGGTCCATGGAATGTGCGGGGCGCCGGGAGACGCGACGCCCCGATCAGCGGCTGGCGTTGAGCGTGGTATGAATGCCATCGAGCAGCGTCGCGTACCGGCCGCAGGCCATCAGGAGCAGGTCACAGAACTCACGTGCCGCCCCATGTCCGCCGGCGGCCGCCGTGACGTGATGCGCGACGGCCTTGGCCTCGGCGTGCGCATTGGCCGGTGCGCATGCGAACGCGGCACGCCGCATGAGGGGCAGGTCGGGCCAGTCGTCGCCCATCACCGCCGTTTCGTTCCAGTCGATTCTCAATGCAGCCAGCAAGGCCTCCGCGGCGGCCAGCTTGTCATGCACCCCATACACGGCATGCGAAAGCCCGAGATCGGCCACGCGTCGGCGCACCGCGGCCGAATCGCGACCCGTCACGATGACGGGGACGATTCGCGCCTGCTGCAACAGCTTCAGCCCGTGCCCGTCGAGCGTGTTGAATGCCTTCACCTGCTCGCCGTGCTCGTCGATGTAGATCGTGCCGTCGGTCAGAACACCGTCGACGTCGAACAGCGCGGCCTTCATGCCCAGCC
>DASTGE010000816.1:0-3852 GCA_035719405.1 Burkholderiaceae bacterium | reverse complement strand
TTGGTGTAGCGTCTTCGCTCGCCGGGACGGGATGCCTCCCTGTAGACCTGCACATGGTCGCCGGTGATCATGCCAAGCCGGCCGCGTCCGAACACGCGGTCGAGGTCGTCCGCTGTCATGGTTCGGCTCCATACGCCGTGCCCGGAAGGGCGAGGCCTCCATGGCGCAACAGCATCAGGGTGGCATCGTCCACGCTGCCGTTGTGCCGCGCCAAGGCAATCAGGTTCACGCAGCGCTGAAGCAGCGCGAGCGGACGTTCCAGCACTTGCAGCCAGTGGTCGGGGGCGAGGTACTTGTGCACGCCGTCGCTGCAGAGCGCGAGCAGGTCGCCGCTGGCCATCTCGCTGTAAGCGATGTTGGCGCCGGTTGTGGCGCCGTTGCCGACCATGCGTGCCGGGTCGTCGAGCGTGCTGCCGTCCGGCGGCGTTTCCTCCAGATGGCGGAAGCTGTCGTCCTGGGTGAGAAGCTGCAACTGCCCGTGTCCGGCGGCCGATATCCGGTAGACCCGGCAGTCACCCACCCATGCCACGAGCCACTTCGACGCGAGCAGGTTGGCCGGCGCGCACAGCGCCACGGTGGCTGCTCCCGCCGCCTGCGCCTCCTGCGCGATGCGCCGCGAGATCGCCCGATCGGCCTCGAGCACTGCTTCATCGACACGCCGTGCGGTGATGCGTTGCGGGTCGAGCGCGGCATGCAGTTTCGACACCAGTTCGCGGCTGGCCACGCCGGCCAATGCCCCGCCGCCCACGCCGTCGGCCACGACGAACAGCCGCGCCGAGCCGCCGGGGGGACTGAAGGCATCTTCGTTGCGGTCGTGCAGGCTGCCGCACGACGAGGCGACGGCCATCTCGATGCGCGCACCGGCAGCGGTGTAGACGCATTCGGCGCCCGGATCCGGCGCCACAAGCTCCCGCGGGCCTTGCACCGGCTCCAGCGGCGTGATGGGACTGCCTGCAAAGGTCATGGCCGCTGTCCCGGCAGCCGCTGCAGCATCAGGGTGCAGGCGCCAGCGTCGTCGGCGCTGGCACCCAGCACCATGGCCTGCCCGGGCTTCCATTGCAGGCACGCGCCGGACGCGTAGGGCATTCCGTCGACGATCACGCCGTTGTCGCCATGCACGACCACCTGCGCCGAGCCTTCGTCGAGGGCGACGATGTCCAGATGGTGGCCGGAGACGGCATCGTGCCGTCGGTCGATGACAACGGTCTGGTTGCGCGAGCGTCCCACGGCCACCGGCAGCCGGTCGGCGCGCAGCTCGACCACCTGGGTGTCGCTGCCCTGCGTCGTCGTGATGGCGAGCGGGCCGGTCTCCTGCGCCGGCCGGATGGCGGTCAGCGGCGTCTTGGGCACCGTGCTTGCGATCGGCGTCAGCCGCGACGCCGTGCTTTGCCCGCCGCGCAGGGAAAGCCAGGGGAAGTCGCCGGCCGGACCTTCACTGCGCGCCGACAGCACCACCCGCGCGCCGTCGCAGACGCGGATGGGCGCGTCGCCGGCTCCCCCGTTGATCTGTCGCACGCCATTCTCGCCATTCTCGCCGGGCACGCCGACGGGTTCGACCCGAATCCCGTTGGTCGAGCCCGCATCGCCCACCCACCAGCCGCCATGCTCCATCCAGATCTCCGCATGCCGGCGGCTGGTGTAGGTGCCGCTCACGCAGATGTCGCAACCCTCGCCCTTGCCGATGACATAGCGCCGACCGGGCACCACCGACTGCAGCACGATGCGGCGGCGGCCGTCGGCGTCTTCGAGGTCGAACTCGCAACGCTGTCCGGCCAGGGGCGTGAGCGGCGTTGGATGCGTGGCCGCCGAAGTGGACTGGGCGTGTGGCGCGGGGCCCGCGGCGTGCAAGCCGTGCGCCGGCCCGGTGCCCGTCACCGGCCAGGCATCGAGCTCGCTCCAGCGGCCCAGCAGGCTCACCTCGTAGCCGATGTCGGGATGCTCCGGCTGCGGCCCGGCCAGCTCGGCCAGCAACTCGCGGTAGTCGTCGGCTTCGTCGTCCTGCATGTCGACATCGACCAGGCCGGCGAACTGAGAGAGATCGATCGCCGCGGCGTTGGGCAACCCGGCGATCACCTCGCGAGCGAGGTAGCGCTTGACCTGCTCCGGCTTGAATTCCCGCATGAAGCGCCGCAGTCGCTCGCGTGCCTCGTCGGCGCCGTTGCATCGCACGCCGATCGAGGTGAGCACGAAACGGTCGCGGTCGGCGATGGCCAGGTGCAGGCGCAACTGGCTCACGATGAAGTGCTCCAGTTCGTCACGCACGGCCTTGATCAGCGGGCCGTACACGCCCAGGTGTTCCGCGTTCGAAAGTGCTCCGTCGCCCGCGCGAGCGGGGGGCGGCGGCTCGCCCAGCGGCGAGGCGAGCGGTTGCAGGTCGGCGCGCGACACCAGCCCGTTCATGCGATGCACGTGATCGGCGACCCAGGACTTCAGCGACATGACAGACCTCTACAGGATTCCAGGCTCACTTCCGGTAAGCAATGACCAGCGTCGCCAGCGGACCGGAGCCGCTCAGGTGACGCACGCGCGGGGGCGAAGGCAGGCCGTAGCCACCCACGTGTTCGAGGAAGTGCGTCCACGCGGGCTGCAGCGCGTCGCCCGCCTCGACGCGGCGCTTCAGTGCAGGCAGACACAGATCGATCTGCAGGGCCACGCGCGACACGTCGCCCACACGGACGATGGCGCGTCGCAGCGTGTCTTCGACGTCGGCCAGACAGTGCTCGAAAGGGCCGTCGAAAGTCCACACCAGCGGCGGCGGAAGGTCGTGCACGTCGCGGCGCGACGCCTTTCGGGCCGGGGTCATGGTGATGTTCCTGCGATGGCGCCGGTGTGCCGTCCCACAATCTGCAGCGCGATCTCGGCCGAGGGGTTGGGCCCGAGGTCGCTGGCGCCGTGCACGATGCCGCTGGACTTCAGCCAGTTGCGCTCGGTGAGCACGGCGACGGCCTTGGTCCATGGGCCATGCCCGCGGTCGGCGCGATAGACGGCGACGTACCACTTGTAAGGGCGCAACGAACTGCACACGCCGGTCTTCGTGTGTGCAGCTTGCGCGCGCGACGCGCCATCGCGGTGGCGGCACTCGCGTGCAATCTCGTCCAGGGAAACCCCGTCGCTCGGAAAGCTGGGCGTGCCGGTCTTGCCCGCGAGCCAGTCGATGTCGCGGCAGCGGCGCGCATCGAACACCTGCTCGCACGCGCTGCGCGCCGTGCCGGCACGGTGGCTGTACGACAGGCCGCTCAGGATCACCTCGGCCGCCTCGTGCGTGATGCCCAAAGGCCGGGGAGCGGCCAGGCCCCAGCGCGAGACCGCGGGCTGAAGTTCGCCTGCCGCGCCGCGGATCGCCTCGACGAGGTAGGGCCGGCGGACCTCGGACTGGCCGTTGGCTGCCGCGCCCAGCGTGGCCATCATGCCCGCCACCCCCAGTGCACTGGCGCGTGCGTGCCCTTGCCCCCAACCCTCGGCCACGATGTCCACGACATGGCCGCCGCGACACTTCTCCCAGTCGTCCTTGGTGCCGCGCACGCCGTCTGCGCCGAGCGCGCAGCGGCGGACGATCGCCGCATCCAGATCCATGGACGGTGAGAACTGCATCGGCGTTCCGAGGCCGCCCGACGAGGGCTCGCTCATCACGCGCCCGTACGCGACCATGGTCGACAGCGGACGCACAAGGCCGGATTCGGCGGTCGCATCAGCGGCACGGCCGAAGAGCAGGTCCTGCTTGCCGCAGTCGACGCTGGCAATGGAGCAGCCGACATTCCAGCCGAAGGCCATCGCCTCGTGCTGCACTTCCCAAGGCCTTCGACAGTGCGCGAAGCCCTTGTCGAAGCACAGCATCCGGTCGAGGAAGCGGGC
>DASTGE010000815.1:0-2148 GCA_035719405.1 Burkholderiaceae bacterium | reverse complement strand
CGCGCTCGCGGCGGGCGGCTACCTGCGCCACGCGTTGCGGCCGGCCGCATCTCGCGAAGTCTCCGCGATGTCGCCGGTCGCAGCACTGCTCGCGTCCGCCTTCGCGCTGTCCGTCGCGCTGGCCATGTGGCGCGGCATTGATGCTGCGGGCGGCTTTTCGTTCGGATGGTTCCAGGGCTACCACGAGCCGATGAACAGCCTGCGGCTCGCCAAACCCTTTTTCCTCGCCCTCCTGTTGTGGCCGTTGTGGGTCTGGCCCGCCAGGGAATCGCCAATGCGCACAGCCGACTTGCTGGCTTGGGGCATGGTGGGCGGATTGGCGGCGGTGTCGGTGGCGGTGCTGTGGGAGCGCCTGGCATTTACCGGTCTGCTCAACTTCGGATCCGACTACCGCAGCACCGCACTGTTCTGGGAAATGCACGTCGGGGGCGCGGCGATCGACGGCTTTCTCGCCTTGTCGCTGCCTTTCGCGCTGGCGATCGCGTTGCGCGAGCGGCGGCCTCGCTTGTACCTGCCCGCCGCGATCATCCTTCTGGCCGGGCTGTATGCCGCGCTGACTACTTTCTCGCGCGCCCTGTACCTCGCAGTCCCCGCGGGCATGTGCCTAATGTTGGTGTTCGATCACGCACCGCAGCGGACGTCATTGGCGGAGGATAGAGGGGCAGGGCGCGCAATGACGGCCGGTGTCTTGATGTGCGCCGCGTTTGCTGCCGGCGCCTGGATGATGTTCCCCACGAGCGGCTACCGAGGGATGCTCGCGTTGCTGGGCGCAGTCGCGGTACTGCTGTCTCTGACGTCCTCGGCTCGGCCGAGGCGCGCATCGCAGGTGCTCGCAGTCTGTGTCCTCGGCGCGGCGCTGGTCGCGCTGGGGGCGGTCATCGCCATGTGGTTGCCCCACGGGCCTTACTTGGCCTATGCACTGATCTTCGCGATCGGCGCTGGTGCTCTTGCCGCGCTCCGAATGCCGTTCCTGCGGCTGCCGTCGGTGGCCATTGCAGCACCTGTCGCGCTTGCCGCGTTCTTCGCTATCGTCGCGATGGCGGCGCTCGTGGCGCGCCACTGGGGCGGCGTGTCGGCAATGGACGCCGCGCTTCCCGTGCTCGTTGCCCTGGTCGTGCTGGCAGTGCTCTCGCTGGTGCCCCAAAACGTTCCCTGGCCATCGACGGGACGATGGCAGTTGGGCGTGCTGGTGGCAATGGCAATGTCGGCTGCTGTCATTGGAGTGTTCGCCGGCGGATCCGTCATGAGTGACCGTTTCTCGGAACGCAGCTCCGCGTGGTCGGCCCGTATGCAGCACTGGCGGGAGGGCTTCTCGTACCTTCGCTCCCAGTCAGAATGGCTGCTGGGCAAGGGACTCGGCCGATTTCCCGCGGAGTACTTCATCGCGCACGTCGCCGGCGGCCGGCCCGGTGATTGGCGGTGGGCAACGGACGCTTCGGGACCCTATCTCGCCTTGAGTGCGGGAAGGCATCCGATAGGCTGGCTGGAGACGATGCGGATCTCGCAGCGGATTCCTTTGCCGCAGGCGCCACTGTCGCTCGATCTCCAGGTGCGGGCCGAAACCCAGGTCGGCCTGTCCTTTGAGGTGTGCGAGAAGCATTTGCTTTACAGCTCAGTCTGCCTTTCGAATACCGCGCAGGTGGTACCGACGCATGGGGGCTGGCACAAGATATCGCTCGCGCTGGCGGGCGAAAGGCCGCGATCTGGCCCGTGGTATGCACCGAGGCTCATCGTGTTCTCGCTCGCGCTCATCGGGCAAGGCCAACGTGCCGATGTCCGGCACATCGTGCTGACATCGAGCGACGGCACAGCCCTGCTCGACAATGGCGATTTCTCGCGAGGCCTGTCCAGGTGGTTCATGACCAGCGACGGCTTTCATCAACCATGGCATCTTGAGGGCATCTTCACCGGCACGCTGTTCGATCAGGGCATCGTGGGCGCCACACTGCTTGCGCTGATGCTCATCGCGGCGTTGTGGCGGTTGCTCGTCGGCGCTGCTCGCACTCATCCACTCTCCCCCATGATCGCGGGCGCGCTCCTTGGCTTTCTGGTGGTGGGTGTATTCAGCAGCGTCGTTGATGTGCCCCGCATCGCACTCCTGTTTTATCTCCTGCTGCTCATTTCGATGTCGATGGCTGCCCCGCGAAC
>DASTGE010000814.1:0-2392 GCA_035719405.1 Burkholderiaceae bacterium | reverse complement strand
GCCGGGTAGCGGTGGTAGCGATGCAACCAGCCGGTGTAGTTGCCTGCGCCATTGGTGAAGATGGCATCGGGCACGAGCCGGTCCAGGAGCTTGACGACCTCGGCGAGATCCAGGGGCTCGACCGAAGGCGATATCAGGTTGTCCTCGTAATCGGAATGCGCCCTGGCCGTCCAGTCGGTCCACGTCAGCTGTGGCGGGGCCGCGAGCGTCTCGAGTGCCTTGCCCGCGCAGGCCATCGAGCACTGCAGGAGCAGGTCGGCCGAGTACACGCGCCCCAGCTCCTCCGACCCGGCATGCAGGTGGACAAGCTTCTGTACCGGGCGCGGCGGTGCGATCAACGAATACCCGCCGGTGGTCATCTCGCCGAGGCGGGCGCCGATCGCCAGCACCAGGTCGGCATCACGGATGCGGGCAGCCAGGGCAGGATTGATCCCGATGCCGACGTCACCCGCGTACAACGGATGCCGGTTGTCGAACAGATCCTGCCGCCTGAATGCACAGCCGACCGGCAGCTGCCAGTTCTCGGCAAAACGCTGCATCGCGGCGCACGACTCGCCGTCCCAGCCGCCGCCGCCGACGATCGCGATCGGACGCTGGGCCGCAAGCAGCCGCTCGCGCACTTGTCGCAGTGCACCGGGAGCGGGCCATGCCTGTGCCGGCTCGACTCGCGACAGCGGCTCCGCGTCGGTCTGCGAGGTGAGCATGTCTTCAGGCAGCGCGAGCACGACCGGCCCGGGCCGTCCCTGCAAGGCGACATGAAAGGCACGCGACACGTACTCGGGCAGCCGGCTCGCGTCCTGCACTTCGGCCACCCACTTCGCAAAGCCCAGCGTGCCGGGGCCGAACACCTGTCGATAGTCCAGCTCCTGGAACGCCTCGCGGTCGCGCTGGTCGGAGGCGACCTGGCCGATGAAGAGCACCAGAGGCGTCGAGTCCTGGAATGCGGTGTGCAAGCCGATGCTCGCATTGGCCGCTCCCGGCCCCCGGGTGACGAAGCACACCCCCGGCCTGCCGGTCAGCTTGCCCTGCGCCTCAGCCATGAAAGACGCGCCGCCCTCCTGCCGGCATGCGATGAACCGCATGCGGTCGCGGTGCTCGTGAAAGCCATCGAGCACTGCAAGATAGCTTTCGCCGGGCACGCCGAACGTGGTGTGCACGCCCTGCTCGAGCAGGCATTCAACCAGCAGATGGCCGGCCAGAACTGAAGAACGCCGTGACATGGGCAAGCCGACGCGGCTGATCAGGCAGGCTGAAGCCTGGTTCGCCTTGCGCGACGCACGTTGAAGGCGCTGACCACCAGCACACCCTGCACGACTGCGATCGACAGCCACACGGCTGCCGGCATGTGCATATCCATCAGCGCGCCGTAAAGCAGCGGAGCCAGCGCCTGTCCGATGTCGAGGCCGGAATAGACGACTCCGTACACGCGGCCCGATGCGTTGGGCGGCGACGCGCGCTTGACGATCAGGTCGCGCGAGGGACCCGCGGTGCCCGTGAACAGCCCCATCAATCCGAACATCACCGGCACCGCCATTGCGGGCACGTCAGCGACGGCCATCGTTACCGCGATCACGGCGGCGAGACCGAAGCCGATGCCCACAATCCGCTCGCAGCGGGACGGATCCTTCAGCATGAAGCCACCGGCGATCATGCCGAGCGCGGAACAGACCATGTAGATCGACAGGCACATGCCGGTCACGCTGCGTTCGACTTGATGCAGCTGCCGCGCCGCCTCCGGCGCGAAGGTCTGCACACCGCTCAACGAAGCCGCGAAGAACAGGAAGAAGCCGAAGCACACCCAGACGGCGGGAATACGCAGGAACGCAAATGTGCTCTCCGCGCGCGCGCCTGGGGCGTGCGGGGGAGTCGAACTCGGAAGCACGAGCCGTTCGCGGTTGAACCAGATCAGCAGCCATACCGCGAACGCGACCGCAGCGCCCGCGACGATCGCCATGCGCCACGAATGCGTGATCGCGATGGGTACCAACAAAGCGGGAGCCAGGGCCCAGCCCAGGCTGCCAGTGACCCCATGCACGCTGTACGCATGACCGAGTCTCGCTTCGCTCACCTTCTTGTTGATCAGCGTGTAGTCCACGGGATGGAACACGCCGTTTCCGACGCCCGCCACGACGGAGAACATCAACAGCTGCCAATACGACTGGCTGGCCGAGTAACCGAGGGCGGCCAGGACGATCGAGCCCAGTCCGCCGAGCAGCACTGGTAGCGGCCCACGGCGGTCGACGACGAAGCCCGACAGCGCCTGCACGGTGCACGACACCGTGAAGAAAAGCGTCATGAGCAGGCCCAGCTGCGCATAGCTGACGTGAAAGGCATCCTTCAGCCACGGGAACAAGGGCGCCAGCAGGAGTTGGCTGAAATGGCTGACGCTGTG
>DASTGE010000813.1:0-7390 GCA_035719405.1 Burkholderiaceae bacterium | reverse complement strand
GAATCGATCGGCACCGCTCTCATCGCCTCGACCCCCAAGCTCGCGGCGCGCAAGCAATGGATGGCCGACCACTTGCAGTTGCGCGGAGCGGTGACGATCGACGACGGGGCGGTCCGAAAGTTGCGCGAAGAGGGCAAGAGCCTGCTGCCGATCGGCATCGTCGAAGTACAAGGCGAATTCCATCGTGGCGATGTCATCGCCGTTCGGAACGCTACCGGCCTGGAAGTGGCGCGGGGGCTGGCCAACTACTCCAGCGCGGAAGCTCGGCTCATCGCGCGGCAACCATCCGGCGAGATTGCCCGCCTGCTCGGCTATGTTGCCGAGCCGGAGATGATCCACCGCGACAACCTCGTCATAACCTGAGCGGCGCCGAAGCGTTGTTGACCCTTGCGTCCGGAGGAGCCGAGAACAAGGGCGACGCGATGCCGGGCGCCGTCCTCGGTCAGCTCGCCGACCCGCAAGCCGCCGACGCGGCTTGACCAGCAGCAGCCGCCGCAAGTATCAGGTCGGTGCGGAGGGCTTGGGCGTAAGCTCCGTGGTCGCCTGGCTGTTCCCATCCTGCCGGTGCGGTCGCATTCCTGACCTCAAATACCGATTATGGTGGTTTGGCCTGGGCAGGAAGCGCGCCAGCTCGGTGAGCGCCATCTGGTAGACGTCACGCTTGAACTCGATCACCACGTCCAGCGGCACCCAGTACTCGTTCCAGCGCCAAGCGTCGAACTCCGGATGGTCGGTGGCACGCAGGTTCATGTCGCTGTCACGGCCCACGAGCTTCAGCAGGAACCAGATCTGTTTCTGGCCCTTGTAGTGGCCGCGCGCGTCGCGGCGTATGAAGTGTTCTGGCACCTCGTAGCGCAGCCAGTCGCGTGTGCGCGCAATGATGCGCACGTGCTCCGGCTTGAGCCCCACTTCCTCGTGGAGCTCGCGATACATGGCCTGCTCGGGCGTTTCGCCGTGTTTGATGCCGCCCTGCGGAAACTGCCAGGAGTGGGTGCGAAGCCGCTTGCCCCAGAACACCTGGTTCCGACTGTTGAGCAGGATGATGCCGACGTTGGGCCTGAAGCCGTCCCGGTCGAGCATAATCGGACCCCAATTTTCTGAATTGAAACCATTATTGCACTGGCATGAGGGTGCGGCTCAAGCTCGCTTTCCCGCATGCTGCGCCTTATGAAAGCCTCTCAGTTTTTCGTTTCGACGCTAAAGGAAGCACCCGCTGACGCCGAAGTCGTAAGCCACAGGCTGATGATGCGCGCCGGCATGATCAAGCGCCTGGGTGCCGGCATATACACGTACCTGCCAATGGGCTTGCGGGTGATCCGCAAGGTGGAAGCGATCATCCGGCAGGAGATGGACCGTGCCGGGGCAATCGAGCTTCTCATGCCGATCGTGCAACCTGCCGAGTTGTGGCAGGAGACCGGCCGATGGCAGGCCTATGGCCCGGAACTCCTGCGCATCAAGGATCGGCACGAACGTGACTTCGTGATCCAGCCGACGAGCGAGGAGGTCATTACCGACATCGCCCGCCAGGAGCTACGCAGCTACCGGCAGCTTCCCAAAAACTTTTATCACATCCAGACGAAGTTCCGGGACGAACGGCGTCCCCGCTTCGGTCTGATGCGCGGCCGGGAGTTCACGATGAAGGACGCCTACTCCTTCGATCGTGACCGGGAGGCGGCCGCGCGCAGCTATCAGATCATGTACCAAGCCTACCGCGCGATCTTCGACCGCATTGGCTTGGAATACCGTGCCGTGGCGGCGGACACAGGAGCGATTGGGGGCGAGTTGTCCCACGAGTTCCAGGTGATTGCGGAGACCGGAGAGGACGCGATCGTCTACTGCCCCACGAGCGAATATGCGGCCAACATCGAGCTGGCGGAGGCGTTGCCGCTCATCGAAGCGCGTGGTCTCGCTACCGAGCCGCTCGTCAAGACGCCGACTCCAGGCAAGGCCACCTGTCAGGACGTGGCGGAACTGCTGGGCCTGCCGTTGGCTCGCACGGTGAAATCCCTCGTCCTGGCTACTGATGAGCGCGACGAGGCCGGCGAGGTCGTAGGCACGACAATCTGGCTGCTTCTCGTGCGCGGCGATCACGACCTGAACGAGATCAAGGCGGGCAAGCTCCCGGGCTTGAACAAGGGATTTCGCTTCGCGACTCCTTCTGAAATCGAGGAGCACTTCGGGTGCCGTCCGGGCTACCTCGGGCCGCTCGGCGCGTGCAAGCCGGTCAAGATCGTGGCAGATCGCACGGTAGCGCTGATGAGCGACTTCATCTCCGGTGCCAACGACGCCGATTTCCATTACACAGGCATCAACTGGGGACGTGATCTACCTGAGCCCGACGTCGTCACCGATATTCGCAACGTAGTGGCCGGGGATCCGTCGCCTGATGGCAAGGGAGTGCTGGCGATCCAGCGAGGCATTGAGGTGGGCCATGTGTTCTACCTCGGGACAAAGTACAGCAAGGCGATGAACGCCACTTATCTCGACGAAAGCGGCAAGCCGCAGCTCATGGAGATGGGCTGCTACGGCATCGGTGTCACACGCATCCTTGGCGCGGCGATCGAGCAGAACCACGATGAGCGCGGCATCATCTGGCCCGACGCCATCGCGCCGTTCACGGTGGTCATCTGCCCTATCGGCTATGAACGGTCAGCGGAGGTCAGGTCGGCCGCCGACCGGCTCCACGAACAGCTCGCAGGCGAGGGCGTGGATGTGCTGCTCGACGACCGGGGCGAGCGGCCCGGGGCAATGTTTGCCGACTGGGAACTCATCGGTGCGCCTCGTCGCGTGGTCATTTCCGATCGTGGGCTCAAGGAAGGCAAGGTCGAATACCAGGGCCGCCGGGACGCGCAGCCAACGCCGCTTTCCTTCTGCGATGCGGTTGCAGCCATCGTGGCCAAGCTGAGGGCATGACGAGAGGATTGGGGCAAAGTGGCGGGCTGACAAGGCGCCGCTTTCTGCGGGCCGCGCCCGCGGTGCCTTTATGGGCTACGGGAGTTCAGGCCCGTGCAGGCGGGCAGTTGGAGGAGCCGCTTGCTGACTCTGTCCGCACAGCGCTCGCTGCAGCAATCGGCAGCGACGCGCCGCCGAAACCGGACTTTCCTGATATCGATCAGCGCCTGCACTATCTGCGCTGGCTTGGTGCGATGAGCGAGCGCATGAAGCGCCTGACGGTTCAAGCTCAAGCGCGCATCGAGTTCCTCGAAACGGTGTGGTACGAAAGCAAGCGCGCAGGGCTCGAACCCGCGCTGGTACTGGGATTGATCCAGATAGAAAGCGGCTTTCGCAAATACGCGATCAGCAACGCCGGCGCCCGAGGGTTCATGCAGGTGATGCCATTTTGGACGAGGCTCATCGGCGATGGGGACGCTGGAAAACTGTTCCACACCCAGACCAACCTGCGCTTCGGGTGCGTGATCCTGCGCCACTACCTTGACACAGAAAAGGGCGACCTCTTTCTCGCGCTGGGACGATACAACGGCAGCCGCGGCCGTGCGGAATACCCGACGGCCGTGCTGGGTGGACGACAGCGCTGGATGGCGGCATAGGAGCCTGGGCGGGAGAAATCCGGCCAGCGCCTGGGCGGGTTTGCCCGTACCCTGAAGGGGCAACGGCCTGTTGCACGACAAAGGTCCCGGGCCCAACATGGGCCCGAAATTCTGCTGTCCAACCTTTTTGCAGGGGCGAATGGCCCCTTCGCGGGCATCCTCACTTCGGATCCCCCTGCTGTGGCGAGTTGGGCTGCCGTTCGCTCACGCTTCGTTGAACTGCCCGGCGATCAAGAAATCCTTGATAAGGGTTGTCCCTAATAGTCCCAAGGTGAGCGGGTGCCGCTTATCACCCGAAGAATTGCTTGAACCAGTCGCCCCAACTCTTGAGGATGCTCGCGGTGGATTGCGCGAATGCCAGTTCGTTCTTCGCTCTTGCCAACTCCAGTCCGTACTGTGCCTGCATTCGAATCATCGCCGAAGCATGCGCGGTCTGCATCTGCATTGAGTCGTGGGCTTCCTGTTCCATCCGCTGAAGGTGTTCAGCATGGTGGGGGGGCGGATACATACCCGCTCCCGGATAGGCGTATGGGGGGT
The DNA here is from genome assembly GCA_035719405.1 of Burkholderiaceae bacterium. Lineage (GTDB taxonomy): Bacteria > Pseudomonadota > Gammaproteobacteria > Burkholderiales > Burkholderiaceae_C > CAMLIZ01. The sequence continues at coordinate 3,305 of DASTGE010000813.1, read as the reverse complement.
AACCGTGAGGCCCTGGATACTGAGGCCCTGGATACATCGCATATGGCCCCCGATGCATCTCGTTTACCTCCTTCTCGAGTTTGTCAAGCTCTTCGGCACCAGGGGCATCGGCGGCAGCGGCAGATGACTTGGCGCCACTCGATGTGTCAGGTTTGCTGGCGTCGTTGTCGCCCGCAGGAGGTTGGTAGGCGAAGATATTTTCGAAGCGACCGCCGCCAAGCGCGTCCAATTCATCGTCGGTTTCGGAACCATCATCCTTATCGCTGGTCGGGGCGGGGGCGGGCCGATTGCGAGGCGAAAGAGGGATGTGAGACCCGGAGTTGGACGTATTGCGCCTGGTCTGTGATGGTGGTCTCGATGCCGACGGCGTTGAGGAGCGGGGGATGTGGGGGTCGAACTCGATGTTGAAGTCGTTCGAGCCTATCTTTTCTGGCATGTGCTTCTCTCTTGACTGTCTGGAAGGTTTAAACAGCAGTAATCTTCCGTCGTCCAAAAGTTCGACGTGAGAAGGCGCCGAAGCGATGCACGGTGTTCGCGAAGCTCCGCCGCTATTCAAATGCGCGCTTCGCGTTCGCTCATTTCCAAATCGGGTTCAGGGCGCACCTTTAGCGCAGGCCTTCCCAGCGCTGCGGGCGCGCGTCGTCGAAGCCGAGCAGTTCCAAAGCCCGCTCAACTGTCTCATCCACGAGTGCCTCAATCGAGGCAGGCCGGTGGTAGAACGCCGGCAGTGGCGGAAAGACGATGGCGCCCATTTCACAGGCGGCCGTCATGTTGCGCAGGTGCGCGAGATTCAGCGGGGTTTCCCGCACCATCAGCAGAAGGCGCCGGCGCTCCTTGAGGGCGACATCGGCTGCGCGGGTGAGAAGATTGTCCGACAGTCCGTGGGCCACGGCGGCAAGCGTGCGCATGGAGCAGGGGGCGATGACCGTCGCGTCGACCCGATGGCTTCCGCTCGCGATGCACGCACCTACGTCGCCTGGCGCGTGGCTTTCAGACGCGAGCGTCTCCAATTCGCGTCGGTCGAGCCCCAGTTCATGATGCACATTGAGCACGCCTGCTGGCGTGACAACGAGATGGGTATGGGCGCCCAACTCCCGTAGGCGTTTCAGCAGCCGGACGCCGTAGATCGCGCCCGAGGCACCTGTAATGCCGAGGACAACGCGCACGACGCGGTCGACGCCTCAGGCTGCGCCCAGCACCTGCTGCAACTCGCCTGCCTCGTACATCTCCATCATGATGTCCGAGCCGCCGACGAACTCCCCGTTCACATAGAGCTGGGGGATGGTGGGCCACTGGGCATACTCCTTGATTCCCTGCCGGATCTCCTCGTTCTCCAGCACGTTAACGGTCTTCACATCGTCGGCGCCGCAGGCCTTGAGAATCTGCACCGCGCGGCCGGAGAAGCCGCACATGGGAAACTGGGCCGTGCCCTTCATGAACAGTACGACACGGTTGCTTTTGACGAGATCGTCGATGCGTTCAAGCACGTCGCTCATGGCAATCACCAGCCGCGCAAGGCGGCGTCACGAAAAGGAATGCACAAGTATGCGGCATCTCTGAAGATGCCGCCGGCTTGGGGCGCCAAGCCCGGATCAGAAGGAGTACGACATGCCGAGTTGCAGCACCGGACGCAGGCGCAGCTCGCGTACCAGGTCGTCAAGGTTTTGTCCGCCGCCGATCACGCGTCCGAAACGCAAGCCGGCGCCCGGCGAAGTCGCCATGAGGCCGACGTCGGCACTGAAAGTCCATCCTCCGCGTAGCGAGAGTCCAGTATAGCCCAGTCCGACGTAGGGCAAGGTCTGTGTCGGTTCTGGATTGTCGCCGGGCATCGTCGTCGACGGCAGCGTGTGCCAGGAGACAGAAAGCCCGAAGCCCGGCTGTGCCAAGGCCGGCGCGGCAAGGCCCGCGCCACGAACACCGACCAGAAGGCCGCTCGTCGCCCGAAAGCCGCCCGCGACACGACTGTTGCCCAACGCGGCCGGGCCATTGAAGTAGTAGTCGCCAAGCAGGCGCGCTCCACGGAGCTGCAGCGTATCGGTGGCCTGCAGGTTGGGCGTCGCGGTGGTCAGACCGACGCGGGTCTGCCAACGAGACCACGGCATCTCAGGGTCGATCTTCAAGCCGGTCTGAGCCAGGGCATTCACCCCGGCCAGGACCAGGATCGCGGTAGCCAGCCAATGCTTGCTCATCATGACCTCCTCGCGCCTGTGTTCGCCTATGGCAGTCGAAGCCGGAACTCGGAGCCTTCATGCTACGTCGGAAGACGGGGTTTGTGTGCCCGGGCGTTGTGACGCTTGCCGCGTTCAAGGGGTGGCGACGCTGGCGGGCAACGGTGTGCGGCCGCCGCTGCATCGCTCCCGGTTTTCGAGGTCGCGCCGGGTCTGCACGTCCTCCAGGCCGATTGCGTGCAGGCGAGCGCGGACCGCATCGCCCTGGTCGTGACCGTGCTCGAGCAGCATCCACCCGCCCGGCAGAAGGTGGTCGCGCGCGTGCTCCAGGATGCTCGCTATTGCACCGAGACCGCTGCCGCCGGGCGTCAGCGCCTTCAGCGGCTCGTGCTGCAGTTCGGCGAGGTGAGCGTCGTCGCCAGCAATGTACGGCGGGTTGGCCAGCGCAAGATGAAAGCGCCGGCCGGCAAGCGCGGACCACCAGTCGCTCAGCACGAACTCCACACTTACACCGAGTGAGCGGGCGTTGTCGCGCGCAACCTCGAGCGCGGCCGCGCTTGCATCCAACGCCACCACTCGTGCACGCGGACACTCGTGGCCCACCGCAAGGGCGATCGCGCCGCTGCCGGTGCCCAGGTCGACGACCTGCGGCGCGGCTTTGCCAGCGAGTGGTCCGCTGAGCAGATCCAACGCCCAGTCGACCAGGGTTTCGGTGTCGGGGCGTGGCACAAGCACAGCGGGCGTCACACGCAGTCGAAGGCCGTGGAACTCGCGCTCGCCGACGAGATACGCCAGCGGCTCGCCTGCGGCTCGCCGCCTGCAGAAGGCGAGAAAGTCTGTGAGGCACACCTCATCGAGGGGATCGTCGTCGTGCGCAAGCAGCCAGGTCCGTGGTCTGTTGAGACTGTGCGCCAGCAGGAGTTGGGCGTCGAGCCGGGAGAGGCCTTGCCGGCGCGCAGCGGCAAGCGCGTCGGCGATTGTCGTCATCCGCCGCTCTCCAGCGCCGCCAGTTGCTCCTGCGCCCGCGCGGCGCGCAGCGCGCCGACGACCTCGCCCAGGTCGCCTTCCATCACCGCACCCAGCTTGTAGAGCGTCAGGTTGATGCGGTGGTCAGTCAGCCGGCCCTGCGGGAAGTTG
>DASTGE010000812.1:0-2263 GCA_035719405.1 Burkholderiaceae bacterium | reverse complement strand
AGAACGGCGACCTCGGCAGCGCCAGCATACCCAGCGTGGCCACGACCAGCATGTACAGGCCGATGATGCGCAGCAGACCCAGGTCGGCCGTCTGCACCGCATGCAAGGCCACCTGCCCGCTCATGACCACCAGCGGGCCGGTGGCACGCTGGTCGCATGGTGCGCTGCTGGGTTATTTCATGCTCGAAGGCCCGGTGTTGACCGACGCGCAGATCGACTTGATCCTCAGCACCGTCGACCGCGACAAGCGGCGGCCGCTCAGCGCAGGCTGATCACCCACGTCCACCTACCCGATGCGCTCGCCTCATGGCGACGTCCAGACACGATGATCTACACATGTGCTGAACTGCGGCGGATGGGCCATGCGCAGCCCGTTCGATCAGATCTAGCCACACCGGACTAGCGGCGCGCTGACAGAAAGCCGCCGCTCGCAAACAGCAGGAATTGGCCGTCAGCCGCCAACACCAGACTGCGCGCCCGCTGGCCGTGCCGTACCAGCGGCAGTGCTCGGCAGGATGCGCTCGGCGTACTTCTCCACCGGGAAGTCCAACGTCCCGCGCAGGTTGATGCCCTCGACGTTGATCGGCGCGATCCGCCGCAGGTCCTGCGACAGCGGTTCCTGCCCGCCGGCACGGATGCGGTCCAGCGCCGCCTGCATGCCTTCGACGTTCCAGGCCATCACGATGTTGCATAGCAGACTCAGCGCCGACGATATGCCGGCCAGCGACTCCTCACGCTTGGCCAGGTCGTTCGACATCGCGCCATCGTGGATGGCCCGCTGCAGCGTGTGGATCGACTCGCCGCGGTTGAGCGCATGCTGGATCTCGCTGCGGAAATCCGGGTTCAGGAAGTAGTCCATCAGGTAGATCGAGGTCAGCATCATGCCCAGTTGCACGCCCGCGTCGTAGGCCGGTTGGCCGCGGGCGTCGCTGCCGTAGCGGTCCAGCGCCTGCACCGCGGAGCACTGGCCCGCCCGGATCGAACTGGCGATGCGCACGTGTTCGTCGTAGGCGGCCTCCATCGCCGCCTCGTCGAGGTCGCAGTCGACGATGTCCTTCAGGATGTCCGGCACCTCGAAGCCGACCGGCAGGTGCAGGCGCCGGCTCTTCAGGTCCGCCAGGCGCGGGCACAGGTCGAAGCCCAGCAGCTTGGCCACCAGCATCGCGAAGTAGGTGAAGCCGTGGGTGTCGACGGCGAGCTGGCCCACATCCTCGACCGCCTCCTGGCGCACGACGCCCTCGATCGCGGCGCCGGCCTGCCGCCGGTTCAGCACGATCGGCTGGTATTGAGGCGTGATGGATTCAGAACGGCGGAGTGTCTGCAGCGGGCGGGGTCGGGCGAGCCATGTTGTGCTCTGCCCGGTTCTCGTAGAAGCGGCGGACTTGGGCGGCGTAGTGGATATCGAACTGGTCGAGCACGTGCTCGATGAAGTTTCGGATTTGGGTGACGGCCTCATCGCTGAGCGTTGGCAGCGCGATGGGGTAGGCGTGGGGATCTTGGCGGTCGGTGTTCATGATGTGGCGAGCGTGCTCAACGCCGGGGCATCGCGCGGCGAGTGGTTGGTGTGTCGAGCGGCGCGAAGATCTCCAGGTAGAGCTTCTCGTCAAGCTGAGGCAGCTCGCGTTTGGCGGCAACGGCCAGCAGTTCGGCGGCCATGGTGGTGAGGATGCGGTAGTTGCCGGCGGCGTGATCGCATAGCGTGTGACACAACTGCTGCGTCATCAGGGTGGCGTTGCCTGCGCCGGTCAGCAGATGAGCCAGTCCCTCGATGAGCTCTTCGCGGCTGGCGTGCTCGGTGGCTAGGCGGGTGCGGATGCGACTACCCAGCGGGATCAGATCCTCGCGCCGGAGCTTGTCGATGAGACGAGCATCGCCGGCCAGCACGACGCACAGCAGGGGCTGCGAGTCGAAGCGCGCGCTGGCCAGCAGGCGCAGCTCGGTGCGCCAGCCAGCGTTCGCGCAAGGCCTTGAAGCTGTACCGGCACCTTCGATGCATCGAAAAATGGCGCTCCTGTGGCGTCGTCTTCGGCGAAGTCGCGCCGAGGTTTTCGCCGCGTGTGCGCGGGCACCTGACTGCCTGCTTGTGCTTGCTCGGGCACTACCGGCAGCACCTCGCCCAAGCGCATCTGATGCGCATCGGGCTCCGGCACGAACCTCTCGCTTTTGCTGCCGAACACCTGGCGCTTGAACCACTCCACCTGGTGCCGCAGCGTGTCGATCGTGTGCGCATAGCCCTGCATCAATTGCGCGATCCGCTCGGGGC
>DASTGE010000811.1:0-2175 GCA_035719405.1 Burkholderiaceae bacterium | reverse complement strand
CTGCTGCTGCGCAAGGCTGCTGAGCGATCCGTTGAGGCAACATGGCAGCGCATCGGCACCCTCCTCGACGCCTTCCCGCCCCAGGAATGCGCCAACTACCTCCGAAACTCCGGGTATGCTTCAACATAAGTGAAAACGAGTCTAGAGTATCCGTGATGAGCAAGCGATAGATTGCTGCCAGCATCGGTCGGCTTTGAGCAGAGCGTTGGCGGTGACGACGAGTTTTCGCATGATGGCGATTTTGGCAGGTTTTCCGGCGGCGGTGAGCTGCTGGTATTTGGCTTTGAGGTCTGCGTTGAAGCGCGCTGCGACGAGGGCAGGCATGTAGAGGGCCTGCCTCACGTTGGCGCGCCCGCCGCGAATGAAGCTTTTGCCTTTCCATTGGCTGGACTGACGCGCGATGGGAGCGAGTCCGGCGAGTGATGCGGCCTGCTTGTTCTCGATAGTTCCGAGTTCGGGCATTGTGGCACGCATCTGCGCGGGGTAGTCGAGGCGGTCGCACCAAGCGCGCAAGCCGGTGACGCGCAGGACCTCGCCGCGCAGGCGCTCGATCGTCATGCCGCAGCCCGCGGCATGGAGCGAGGCCAGGGCGTCGAGCTCGGGCGCGGCCAACTCCTCGCCGCGCGCCAGCAGGCGTAGCGCCTTGTCGAGCGGCAAGGCCATGGGGCCCAGTGTGGCGACGCAGAGCGCCGCATGGCGGTCGCGCGGGTCGGTGGCGAGGCGCAGCGCAAAGGTAGCGGCTTGTACCACCGGGCTTGCCCACCGGTCGCTTTCGGCGAGCCGCACCGGTAACTCGAGCGCGCGCAGGGCCTCGGCGTACTTCGCGCAGTTCTTGTGCGTCAGGCACAGCACCGCCACGTCGCGCGGTTCGGCCGGGCGAAGGGCCTCGGACTCACGGTCGCGCACCGCAACCTTTCCCTCGTGAAGCAAAGCATGGATCCGCTCGGCGACGTGGTGCGGGTGGGACTTCTTCAGCTGGATCACTTCCATCGCAGGGCCCGACCCGGGCTTGCGGACGGGTGCCAGTGGTAGGTAGTCTTGGCCGAACAGGCGCGGGCCGAGCGCGTTGACGAAGTCCATTATGCGCGGGTCCGAGCGCCAGTTGCCGGTCAGCGGCGCGGTCGGGAACTTGCCGGCGAGCGAGGCGGTGAGGCGGGGTCGGCGCCCTGGAAGCCCATCACCGCCTGCTTGGTGTCACCTACGATCAGCGTGCGCGGGGCTTGGCTAGCGAGGCTCCACAGGAAGGCGAACTGGATCGGGCTGGTGTCCTGGAACTCGTCGATGATCACGCAGTCGACCTCGGCCAGTACCGCGCTGAGGACGGCCGGATCGCCGGCCTCACAGCCGAGGAAGTCGCGCAGGTTCTGCAGGTCGGCAGGAACAACCTCGGGGTGGGCCAGCCACAGCTCGCGCAGGGCCGCCAAGTGCCGCCGCGCGCGCGATGTCCCGGGGAGGGCGCCCAGGTTCAGCTCGGCCGGATCGAGGCGGCGGGTTGCCAGCATCGCCGAGCGCAGGATCGGTCTGACCGCGGCCGTGGTCGGCTCGGGCGCAACCAGCAGGCTCGCGCTCCACGGCTTGTCCTCTCCCATCATGGCAAGTGCCGTGTAAAGGCAGCCCTCCTCCCGGTGCCGCAGGGCGTATAGGCTCGCCAGGAGCTCGACCGTCAGCGGTTGGCATCCGGCTAGCGCACCTAATCCCAGCCTTACATAGCAATTGTCGAACACGCCCGAGTCCTTGTCTGCAACGCCCCCTTGATGCGGGCGGGAGGTGTAGATTGGGTTGAGAGGACAGGGTCCATTTCGGACCGCCCCACAACAGATCCGGTCGTGCGGGCGGCGCGCACCAGAAAGGCGCTTTCCCAACGAAGTGGGCTGCGATTGCCCACGGCACATTTCTGGTGCTGACCTTGCGGCCGCTCACGCCGAAGCCCTCGTCCTAGCCGGCGCAGTGCATGGCCAAGATTGCTGCACTAGCTGATAACACGGGCGAGGCGGTTCCCGCTGCGGGAACAATCGCTTGATTCCCGGATTGGGAACTGGTAACTGGCCTCATGCGACTGATCGCCCGATCAACCCTCGTGTCGTTCTGGGAGCGGCATCCGGAAACCCGGGCCTCGCACGAACACTGGGTCGCCGTCGTGACGAAGGCGGGCTGGCGGAATGCCGGCGAGGTGCA
>DASTGE010000810.1:0-7049 GCA_035719405.1 Burkholderiaceae bacterium | reverse complement strand
GAAGGGCGATCTGCTCGTGGCCGGCAAGCGCGAGGTTGATGAGGCGGTCAATGCCTATCGGAAGGCACTAGCCGCAGATCCGGCCTTCTTGCCCGCTCACGGGGCAATAATTTCGCTGCTGCAGCAGAAGCGGGATCTGGTCGGTGCAAGGAAGCAGTTCGCCGAGGTGAAGAAGATTGCGCCCGAAAGCCCGGTGACACGCTTCTTCGAGGCTCAACTGGCCCTTGCCGAGGGGGATCTCAAGAGTGCCAGAGAGGGTGCACAGAAGTTGCTGAGCATCGCGCCTGACAACGCCCGCGTCCTGGCCCTCATGGGCGAAATCGAGCATCGCGTCGGCGCACTTTTGCCTGCCGAACGGCACTTGGAGCGCGCTGCCGATCTGGCCCCGGAGTTCGTCGGTGCCCGGAACCTTCTGGCAGAAACTCAGATGCGCAGTGGGCAGTCCGACAAGGCGCTGGCCACCTTGGAGCCCTTGCTTCAACCATCGCGACGCGATCCGACTGCCCTTGCCTTGGCGGCCGAGGTGTACCTGCAGCGCGGAGATACGGCGAAGGCCGAAGCCTTTCTGACCGAGGCCTCGAAGGCCAATCCTGACAATGCGAAACTGCAGGCGGCACTCGCATTGACCCAAATCTCCAAGGGCGATGCAAACGCCGGTTTCGCACAGCTCGAGTCCCTGTCGTCCCGCGACTCCGGCACGGTTGCCGACTTGGCGTTGATCACCGCCCGGCTGCAGCGCAATGAGCTGGACGCCGCGCTGGCCGCGGTCGACAAGCTCCAGGCCAAGCAGCCCAACAAGCCCCTGCCTCATATGCTGCGCAGTCGCATCCTGGCCATGCGGAAGGACATGGCAGGGGCCCGGGCAAGCCTTGAAAAGGCAGTGGCTGCCGACCCTGTCTATTTCCCGGCGGTGTCTGCCCTGGCTCAAATGGACTATGCGGAGAACAAGCCCGAGGCCGCGCTGAAGCGATTCGAGGCGGTGCTGGAGCGTCAGCCTGAAAACTATCGGGCCCTCGTGGGTGTGGTGCAATTGAGGCGGCGGATGGGTGCGTCGCCCCAGGAGATCGCCTCCCTGTTGAGCAGGGGAGTCAGTCTGAACCCCGCCGAGGTCGCCCCGCGGCTGCTGCTGATCGAGCATTACATGGCCCAAAGCGACGCCCAGGCCGCGCAGCAGGCAGCGCGGGAGGCGGTGGCTGCAATTCCAGGCGATGGTCAGCTGGAAGCGGCGCTCGGCCGCGCTTTACTGGCATCGAACGACGCAGTCGCCGCAATCGCGGCGTTCAATCGGGCTGCCAACGCGCAGCCGGGTAATTCGCTGCCTCAGCTGCTCCTGGGTGACGCGTACATGAGGCAGGGCACCTACGGTGCCGCGCAGCAGCGCTTTCAAAGGGCGCTCGAGATCGAGCCGAAATCGCTGGTTGCGCGGGAAGGGCTGATAAAGGTGGCGATGGCCCAGCAGCGGGTCAAGGATGCCATCAAGGTGGCGCAGGACGTTCAGAAAGAGCGGCCGAACGATGCTGCCGGCTACTTGATGGAGGCAGACATCCACAAGCAGCTTCGCCATTGGGATCCCGCGATTTCATCCTTTGAGGCGGCACTTGAGAGACGCCGAAGTGTTGAGACGGCGATGCAACTGCATGCGCTCTACTCGACCGCAGGACGCACGGCCGAGGCAGATCGGTTCGCTGCAAAGTGGATGGGCGACCAGCCTCGCGACACTCGCTTCATGGCGCACCTTGCTTCCATGGCAATGGACAAGAGCGACTTTGCGGGCGCCGAGGCGAAGTACCGGCAAATACTGGCAGTGCAGCCCAATGATCCAATCGCGCTCAACAACCTGGCGTCCGTGCTGGTCCAGCAGGGTAAGCCGGGTGCGTTGGGGTTTGCGGAGCGCGCGCAGCAGCTTCTGCCGGACCAGCCGCCGATCATGGATACCCTTGCATCGGCACTTGCTGCCGCGAATCAGCTAAGCAAGGCGATCGAGTGGCAGCAAAAGGCGGTCGAAAAAGCGCCGACGACACCGGTTTACCGACTCAACCTCGCGAAGCTGCATGTGAAGGCCGGCGACCGTGGTGCCGCACGCGCAGATCTCGATGCGCTTGCCAAGTTGTCGCCTTCACCGTCTGTAAAAGCGGAGAGCGAGAGCTTGCAGAAGGCACTCTGATCAGGGTGCGAGTCATTGGGCGGCAGCCGCCGAGGATGCGGCCCTGTGCCTTGCTTAGAGGGAACACCGAAGAAACAAGGCCCTCGCGCGCCACACATCGCCGCTTCGGGCTGTCTGCGGCCAGCTTCAATACTCCGGATTCGTTCGGGATGTGTTCGGCTTCGCTTCAGTTAGAGAGGTCGAGATCAAGCCGCCTGCTGCTGATCTCGCTGTCGCATCCCGCCCCGTTCATGAAGTCCGGTCGCCTTGACGAACAGATGTCTTGCCAGTAGCAGAGGCGGCATTCGCAGCCAGTGCGCCCGAATGTAAAGTGCCCCGAGCGCTGAGTGGGACCAGCCGTCGGTCGCCGTGCAATGCAGCGATCTCAGCCCCCGCTTCCACAATGCGTCCATGAAGGGTCGCAGGAAGTTGGGTGGCGCATGCTGCTCAATCCGCGCGACGACATGCGGTGGAACCGGTGTGTCGAGCAGGCACGCCGTGTAGCGGAGACCATAGTACAGCGGCCGAGTCAAATCCAGTTCCCGCGCCCGCTCCAGCAGGCAGGCCCAAAATCCTTCCTCTGTCCCAAAGTGCCTCAGCAGCAAATCGAGGTCCGACAGATCCCGAAGTCCATGGCTCATCTCTTCATTGTGGAAGAGGTGTGTCATGCTGTGCAGTATCAGGTCGGTGGGTGCGAGCAGCCACAGCTTTGGATGACCCGCCAAGGGACGGGCTGCAGCAATGAGCTTGTGCGCGTCAGGCTTGAGGCGCGCCGTGAGCGGCAGGATGGTGTGGTGAAGGTCGAGAACCGTTTGCCGCCTCAAGTGCAGCAGGGGCGGGACCTCGTGCATCCACTGTCGATAGTAGCGCTGGTCGTAAGGCGTGTGGTGCGTGGTGGCCCAGCCGGCGAGCATGAGCGCGGCTTCGGCTTGATTCAACTGCTTTCTCTCGACGAGAACGTCGATATCCGAAAAGAGTCTTCCCTCGGCACTTGGAAGGCCAGCCATCACGTAGGCCGCGCCTTTCAACAGGATGACGGGCGTGTCGACCGACGCCAACGCGTCGGCGATGAAGCGAACCTCGCGGCGGACCTCCTCCTGCTGCGCATGCGCCAGCAGTTGGGCGGCGGCAAGATGCCGGCGCGGTTGCGCGGGGACGTTTTCCATGCCGCCGCAGACTTCAAGGCGGTATGCCAAGCGCGCAAGCAGATCGGCGTGCCGCGCCTGCCGTACGAGAAGCTCCCATTCAGGGAGCGACAGCGACGCCGACAGGCCCGGGTTTCTCAGGGCGCGAAGCAGCAAGTCACTCATTCGCTTGTTCAATTCGCGTTCAGGCGGTCGAAGACGCCACGTGCCTCATCGAGATCGCTGTAAACGAACTCATGACAGTCGCATCCGGACACGAGGTGGGACAGCACGTCGAACCCTCCGCCCCTGTGCACGTTGTAGTTGAAGGCGTTGCTGACAAGTGCCATAAACGCCTTGGCCTTGGGCAAAGGCCGAAGCTCGGCAGGTGCCTTTGCCTCGTACCGTGGCAACACCACCCACGCCGGGCGGGCCGTTTCGGTCGCACGTATGACGCTCTCCCTCGGGGGGCGTACATGGCTGACCCTGCCTTTGACGGTTTCGCTCACCACCGCTCCCAACCGTGCGGACGGGGCGTGCTTTCGTATGACGTCGATAGACCCGTTCTTCAGGCTCACAGGCCTTGGCATTGGCACCACCTTGCCGCTGCAAGGCTCGATCAGCGCGAGCTCATCGGACAACAGGCGCCAGCCGCCCCCATACACCAGCCCCGCGCAAAGCGTGCTCTTGCCCGAGCCGGAGGGCGCCGGCAGCAGCAGTGCCTGTCCCCCTCGCTCAATCACGGCTGAGTGCAGGATCAGGTACTCATGACAGTGAGCCGACACGCACCAGTTGAGGCCCCATTCGAGAAGGGGAAAGCCTTGATCTCCGGGCAGAGGTGCGAAGGGCTCGACCCCATCATGCTTGAATACGACCTGCTGTCGGAGCCACCGCCTCACCCCCCGAGGACGTTCCACGCTGACATGGAAGTCGGCGTAGGAATCGTCACCTTCCACGATATGGTCGGCGTAGTGCAATGCAATGCCTTCGGCCACCCGCTCGAGTGGGGACGTCACCCGGGCCACGAAGGGTCCGGTGCGGAGGCGGACACCCTGGCTTCGAAGTCGATGCACGAGTTCCACATCGGACAGGTCGCCGAGTCTCATCGCCCTGGTCTCATGGCTTTTGCATCGTCCCGCGAAGCCTGGGACTCGCGGACCACGAGTCCGCGCTTATGCAACTCAGTAAGTACATTCTCCAGCGCGATCAACTCGTCCTCACTTGGTGCGGGATCGCGCTCATCGGCCCAGGCCTGCAGAAGTCGCGCGGAAGTGACTGCGCCTCGCAGATTCAGGAGCGTCAGCCACAGCCCGCTGCTCAATGGGTCGAGACAGTGTGTATCGCCAGTGACGCGACTGCGAACAACGACCTCGCCGTCCCAGTCACGCCAATCAAAATCCTTGGCGCACGAGCGCCATCGCCAGACGTCCATTTTCGCCAACCTGCCAAACTTCCGTCGTCAGTCGGCCTACGACATAGTTGTCTTCAAGTAGACGATTGCGTCATCTGTGTGCCAAATTACGCCGGCTGTCGGATTGAAAGTGCCGAAGTTGGAGGTGACAAAGTCCTGCCACATGCCGGTGACCTGAGCGACGCCGAGTATGTTCGCCGGCACCTTTCCGGTCTTGGCGTTCAACCAGGCTGCGACGATGTAGCGTGCCAGGGGATTACTGCCTTGGGTGCCGTTCGGGAAGTTGAGCACGTCAAGGAGCGTGAATTTGTCGTACGCAGCGACAGGAGTGAATATCGAATTGAACTTGGAGTTGGGCTGCACCGGCCACTGATTGGACGAGTACTTCGACTGGTTCGAAGACGCGCTTATCCAGCCCTCAGGGGCAAGGCCGCTGCAGAGCACGGTGTCGTTCGGCCGGCTTGCGTTTGCCGAAGTGAATGCGGAAGGTGTGGCACATGCGGCTGCCAGCACGCGCTGGCTGGCCACAGTCATTAGAATCGGAGTGCCTCCACGCAGTAGCGTACGCCGGGAAATCATTTTTCTGCCCGGCTGGCCGCTGGCTGCGCCTTCGTGTCCGCGACTGTGAAATTCGGTTGTCATTGATCCTGCTCCCTTCGCGACGAATTATGTAGGCCGGGAGTTTTCGGATGCAGCCCCGCGACTCAAGGGGTGGCGCGGTGGTTATTCACGATTTGGCGGAATCCCGGTTGGCTTGACTCCCCAGCGCGAAAGAAGCTCGCGGACGCCCACCTCGCAAAGGTCGAGAACGCGGTCGAAGCCTTGCGGCGGGCCAAAATAAGGATCTGGAACCTCCTGGCCCTGCCGGCCCGGTACGGCGTCCAGCAGCAGTGAGAGCTTGTCCGAGTGTCCGGCAGGACAAAGCCGACGCAGCGCGGCCAGGGAGTTGAGGTCCATTGCGAGTACCGCGTCGGACTTCTCGATGTCAGCGGCAGTCACCTGTCTGGAACGTTCCCGGCCAGCCTCGTAGCCGCGCTTGGACAACGCAGCCCGGGCCCGAGGATCGATGGCAACGCCGCCGCGTTGTACGTGCGTGCCCGCGGCCTCGAATTGGAGCCGGAGGTCGCGTTGGATAGACTTGCCGCACCAGCTGCGGGCGACGGCCCGCGCCATGGGTGAGCGACAGATGTTGGCGATGCAGACGAACAGGATGCGAGGCACGTGGTGATTGTCGGCGAGTGATGGGGCCGTACGGTAGTCGAGGATCTCGTGTGATTGTCGATTTTGTTAACAGGTTCTGGCGCGGCTCCCCCCCACACTAGGCGTTGCCGCCCGTTCGCATTCACGTCTAACATGCCCGTCCTCGGTCGGCCGTGCGCGTTCCGAGAGCTTACGATGTCTTATCAGGAGGAGTTCGTCTTGCACGTTTTGTTCAGGCGGTGGTCGTCCACCGCGACTTGGCTCGTCCTTTGCATTGCAGCCGTCATGTCCGGTTGCTCCTCCACTGCGCCCTTTCCACCGGCGCCGACTGAAGCCGCCAAACCCGACTATTCGTATGTGATCGGCGCGGGCGACTCGCTGCACATCATCGTGTCGCGCAATCCTGAGCTGTCGATGAGCGTTCCTGTCAGACCTGACGGCAAGATCTCGACCCCGCTGATCGATGAGCTGGACGTGCAGGGCAAGAACTCTGTCCAGGTCGCGCGCGACATTGAAAAGCGCCTCGAGAAGTACATCCGCGATCCGGTTGTGACCGTGATCGTCACTTCCTTCGTCGGTCCCTACAGCGAGCAGGTGCGCGTCGTCGGCCAGGCCGCCCGGCCGCAGTTCCTTCCGTACAAGCAGAAGATGACTCTGCTCGACGTCATGATCGCCGTGGGCGGGTTGACCGATTTCGCCGCCGGTAACCGCGCAGTCATCCTTCGCACCTCGGAGAACAACACGCAGTACTCGGTGCGGCTGAACGATCTGATCAAGCGTGGTGACCTGTCCGCGAACGTCGAGATGCGCCCTGGCGACATTCTGATCATTCCTCAAAGCTACTTCTGACGCGGCGTCGTACGCGAGCGCATTTCGTACCCATACCTCAGCGAGCCCGATAGATGCATGACTTGATCGTCCAGTTGGAGTCCCTGGGCAGGGGTATGTGGAAGTACCGGTGGCAGGGCGTCATCATTGCGTGGATTGCTGCTGCCATCGGCGTCGTCATCGTGTTCCGCATGCCGGACAAGTACGAGGCGAGCGCTCGGATCTACGTCGACACGCAGTCGATTCTGCGGCCGCTGATGGCAGGCCTCGCCGTGCAGCCGAATATCGACCAGCAGGTCGCCATGCTCAGCCGGACGCTCATCAGCCGGCCGAACGTCGAAAA